>JALRLM010000527.1 GCA_023254435.1 Hydrocarboniphaga sp. | reverse complement strand
CCGATCTCACGCACTTCTATGCCCAGCTGGCCTCGGTCGAGCCCTGGCTCAAGACCGACAGCCCCTCACCGACGCGAGAGCGCCTGCAGTCCGAAGAAGACCGCGCCAAGCTCGACGGCCTGTACGAGTGCATCCTCTGCGCCTGCTGCTCCACGAGCTGCCCGAGCTATTGGTGGAACGGCGACCGCTATCTGGGTCCGGCGATCCTGCTGCAGGCCTACCGCTGGCTGGCCGACTCGCGCGACGAGTCCACCGGTGAGCGCCTGGACGCGCTCGAAGATCCGTTCAAGCTCTATCGCTGCCACACGATCATGAACTGCACCAAGACCTGCCCCAAGGGTCTGAATCCGGCCAAGGCGATCGCCGAGACCAAGAAGATGCTGGTGGAACGCCAGGGCTGAGGCAGACTTGCCCCGATGAACGAAAAGAGCCCGGATCGTCCGGGCTCTTTTCGTTTGCGACGCTTACAATGCACGCCGTCATGAGCACTGCACCCAATCCCCGTCTGCGCTGGCTGCTGCGTCGAGGCATGAAGGAACTCGACGTGGTGGTGACGCGCTACTACGAGCAGCACTATCCCCAGGTCTCCGAGACCGAGCAGGCCGCCTTCGTGCGCCTGCTCGAGACCGTCGAAGACCCCGACCTGTGGACCTGGGTCATGGGTTACGAGCCCGCACCGGCCGAGTACCAGGATGTCGTCACCCGCCTCCGCATCCACGCTTGACGTCAAGCTGCGGCCATCGCGCCGTGCGCTGCAGTGGATCTACCTGATGCACTTCGTGCCGCTGGTGGTCCTGGCGTTCTCGATGCGCGCCAATGCCACCACGATGCTGATCGCGGCCGGCTTTGCGGTGTCGTGGTGGTGGCTGCGCAAGCATCCGGCTTTCGGCTTCGGCCGCAAGGCGATTACGCGCCTGGTCTGGCAGCCGACCACGGGCTGGCAGCTGCATGACGCCAGCGGCCGGGCGCAGCGCGCCGTGTTGCACAAGTGCACGACCATCGGCCGCAACATCATCGTCATGAACTTCAAGCCCCAGGGTGCGCTCATGCGCGCGCGCGTGCTGGTCGGCGGCGAACTGGCCGATGAGCCGTTGCGGCAGTTGCGCGCCCGCCTGCTGGCCGATTCGCCCAAAGCCGCGCAGGACTGAAAAGCGCGCTGTGTTGCGGCGTGGCCGCTGTCTCGCGGGGCGCTGGACGTGAAGTGCTTCACGATGTTGCGGAACTCCGGTCTGGTCTTTGATCGGCTCGATGAGCCGGTTTTCGTTTTCTCTGCGTCTTGCTCTCCGACACCTCCAAAGGGAAGCGGGGAGACAGACCATGGACCGTCGCAATGAGGTAGCAGGCGATACGCTCGCCAAGCCCTGCCTGCAGGATCGCGAGCTCGAACTCGCCGCCTTGTTGCTCAGCGCCGATGTGGCGGCTGCCGTTCGCGATCGGCCCTTGTGTCGCAGCGGCCAGATCGTCGACGAACCCTTGATCGCGCGTCGTGCCGAGCGGCGTCCGCGCCACTCCTGCGCACGCCGGCTGCGTCGCCTGTTGCGCCTGCCACTGCGCTGGCTGCGCCCGCGGCCCATGCCCCTGCCGGCCTGATCCGGCTCGAAGGCCGCGAGCCCTCGCGGAAAATTCCAGAAAACCCAGTAAGCGCTTGTATTCGCTCGCCTGACGGCTTTGCGGGAGCTTTGGCGGCCATGCGATAGTCTCGCGATGTCCGCCTCGTCCGCCCCGCAATTCGTGCTCGCCTCGCGTTCGCCGCGCCGCGTCGAACTGCTGCGTGGCGTGGGCTATCGCTTCGAGACGCGTCCGGCTGACGTCGTCGAGATCGCCGAGGCCGGCGAGTCGCCCGAAGACTTCGCTCGCCGCATGGCGCGAACCAAGGCGCTGACCGCGTCCGGCGATCGCGCCCTGCCGACGCTGGGCGCCGACACCGACGTGTCGATCGACGGACAGATTCTCGGCAAGCCGCGCGATCGTACCGAGGCGCTGGCCATGCTCACGCGGCTGGCGGGACGCCGGCATCGCGTCTGCTCGGCCGTCGCGCTCGTGCAGGGCGACGCCGTGCTCGAGGCAATGAGCGTCACCGAAGTGGAATTCGGCCGCATCGCGCTGGCCGACGCCGAGGCCTACTGGGCCAGCGGCGAGCCCGCCGACAAGGCCGGCGCCTACGCCATCCAGGGCGGCGCCGCGCGCTGGGTGCGCGCGATACATGGCAGCTACACCGGCGTGGTCGGCTTGCCGCTGCACGAGACGGTGGAACTGCTGGCACGCGCCGGCATCGAAACGCCGCGCAGATGAGCACCGAAATTCTCGTCAACATCGGCACGCAGGAGACGCGTGTCGCCCTCGTCGAAGGCGGTGCCGCGCAGGAGATCCATATCCAGCGCGCCTCGCGTCACGGCCTGGTGGGCAACATCTACAAGGGTCGCGTGCAGCGCGTGCTGCCGGGCATGCAGGCGGCGTTCGTCGAACTGGGTCTGGAACGAACCGCGTTCCTGCACGTGGCCGACATGGTCGCCAGCCTGCCCACGCAGGGCAGCGAGCCGGCCGCGCTGCCGCCCATCAGCCAGTTGCTGCGCGAAGGCCAGGACGTGCTCGTGCAGATCCTCAAGGACCCGCTGGGCACCAAGGGCGCGCGACTGACCACGCTGCTGTCGATTCCGTCGCGCTATCTGGTGCTGCTGCCCTACGAGCTCAACAGCGGCGTGTCGGCGCGCATCGAGGATGAGGTCGAGCGCACCCGCCTCAAGGACATCATCAGCGCGATCCAGCAGCGCCTGTGCCCGAAGTTCGGCGTCATCGCGCGCACGGCGGCCGAAGGCGCGGACGAGGCCTCGCTGGTGCACGACCTGGAGTTCCTGCTGCGGCTGTGGGCCTCGATCAGCGTCGGCAGTCGCCAGGCCGAGCCCGGCGCGCTCGTGCATGGCGACCTGCCGCTGTCGATGCGCATCCTGCGCGACCTGCTGGGCACCGACGTGGAGCGCGTTCGCGTCGACAACGCCGCCGAGTTCCAGCGCCTGCGCCAGTTCGCGCTCGACTTCGTGCCCAATGGTGCGCGGCGCGTGGAACTCTACGAAGGCCATGCGCCGATCTTCGATCTCTATGGTGTCGAGGACGACATCGGACGCGCGCTCACGCGCAAGGTGGACCTGAAATCGGGCGGGCATCTGGTCATCGACCAGACCGAGGCGATGACCACCATCGACGTCAACACCGGCGCGTTCACGGGGCATCGCAATCTCGAGGAAACCATCCTCAAGACCAATCTCGAAGCCGCGCAGGTGATCGCGCGCCAGCTGCGCCTGCGCAATCTGGGCGGCATCATCATTCTCGACTTCATCGACATGCGGAACGAGGACCATCGGGCGCAGGTGCTGCGCGCGCTCGAAAAGGAACTCAAGCGCGATCCGGCGCGCACGCAGGTTTTCGACTTCTCTCCGCTGGGCCTGGTGGAGATGACGCGCAAGCGCACGCGCGAGTCGCTGGGCCACATCCTCTGCGAGCCCTGCGCGGCCTGCTCGGGTCGTGGCAGCGTCAAGACCGTGGAGACGGTGTGCCACGAGGTCGCGCGCGAGGTGCAGCGCGCCGCGCGCCAGTTCGAGGCCAAGGCCTTTCTCGTGCTGGCGGCGCCCCACGTGGTGCAGCGTCTGACCGAGGATCAGCCCATGGGCCTCGCCGAGCTCGAAGCGCAGCTCAACCGGCCGATCCGTACCCAGGCCGAGCCGGCCTATCATCAGGAGAATTTCGACGTCGTTCCCTTGCAGAACGATGCCGCGATGCCGTTGCCGTAATCTGGATTCGCGATCCTGACGTCGGCACATGAAACCTGCCGTTCAGCGAGCGGTCGCAGCTTGCACATGAACCTGTCCGCTTTGGCCTTCGAAACCCACCCCTTGAATGGATCGCGTTAAACGCCGCTGGTGGACCGCGACGACGACCGTGCTCGCCCTGGTGGTGGTGCTCGCGGCGCTCGTCAGCGGGCTGTTCCAGCTCGCGGTCATGGCGCTGCCGGGTTATCGCGAACAGCTGTCGGACTACGTCAGCCGTGTCGCCGACCGCCCGATCGACATCGGCGGCGTGGCCCTGGTCTGGCACCGTTTCAAGCCGCAGCTCGAACTCGCCGACATCGTCATCTACGGCGACGACGGCACCACGCCGGCCTTGCAGGCGGCACGGCTGCGTATCGGCTTTGGGCTGCTGCGGCTGCTGCACGGCGACACCTTTCCCGACCAGATCGAGCTGGCCGGCGTGCAGGTTGTGGTGCAGATCGATCGCGACAACAAGGTCACGCTGCTGGGCATCGACACCGCCGGACCGGCCAAGTCCCGGCATGACTGGCAGCGCGAGGTCGCGCGCTTCGACCTGATCCGGCTCGCCGACTGCAGCGTGCGCGTGGACGACGCGCGACTGTCGGGCGGCAAGCCGGAGTTTCACCTGGTGCAGGCGCAGGCGCGCCGGCGTTTCGGCGGCGTGTCGATCGACGCCCAGGTCGAGCTGCCGAGCTTCATGGGCGACAGCGCGGAGTTCGAGGCCGATCTCGACGGCGATCCAGCCGAGCTGGCGACGCTGGACGGCAGCTGGTCGCTGAGTTTCGAGCAGCTGTCGCGGCTGCCGTGGCTGGAAGCGCGGCTGGCCGGGCAACCGGCGATCCAGCTGCACCAAGCCGACCTCAGCGTAGCGGGCGAACTGCACCAGGGCCGCATGGATAACGCCGCCTTGAGTTTCGAAGCCGACGGTATCGTCGCGCGCCGTGGCGAGCATCTGGCCAAGCTGAAGGACATCGCGTTCGAAGCGACCGCGCGCCGCGATGCCGGCAGCTGGACGCTGGAAGTGCCACGGGTGCAGCTCAGCGGCGAAACTGGCGCCTGGCCCGATACGCGCCTGCGCCTGCAGTGGACCCCGCTGGAAGCCGGTGGCAGCGAACTGCAGGCCGACGCCGATTACCTGCGCCTGCAGGATCTGTCGCCCTGGCTGGCGCTGGCCGCGAACGACAGCGACGCGCGCCTCGCCGCAGTGTCGGGCGAGCTGCGCAGCCTGGTCGCGCGCGCACGGCTCGGCGGCGATCAGCCCACGTACTCGGTGCGCGCCCGGCTTGACGGCCTGGGACTCAAGCCCACGATGACCGAACGCGGGCCCGGACCGGGATTCGCCGGTCTCAGCGGCGAAATTTCGGCCACCGAAAGCAGTGGCCGGCTGGTCGTCGACAGCCCCGGCTTCATGCTCGACTACGGGCGCGTGTTCGCCGCGCCAGTCGGTTTCGAGCAGCTCGGCGGCCAGCTCGACTGGGTCCACGACGCGACGGGCTGGCGCATCCAGATGCCGAGCTTCACCTGGCAGCTGGCCGGCACCCAGGGCAAGGGCGACCTCGACCTGCTGTTGCCGGCGCAGGCCGGCGCCTCGCCCGAGATCAAGCTCGATGCGCGTTTCTCGGCCGAGGACGCGGCGCGCCTCAAGCCCTACGCGCCGCAGTTCTGGAGCGAGAACCTGCGCAACTGGATCGATCGCGGCATCGTCGGCGGTCGCGTGCCCGGCGGCCGGCTGCAGCTCGCGGGCAAGCTCAACGAGTTTCCGTTTCGCGACAACAACGGCCTGTTCGCAGTCGACGTCGACGTCGTCAATGCCCGCCTCGCCTATGCACCGGGCTGGCCCGAGGCCAGCCAGGTCAACGCGCACCTGGAGTTTCGCGGCGACAGCCTGACGGCGTCGGCCGACAACGGCGTGGTGGCGGGTGCGCGCGTTCGCCAAGTGAAGGCCTCGATTCCGCAGTTCAAGGACGCCGTGCTCGACATCGAGGCGCAGACCGAGGGCGACGTCGCGCAGTACTACGACTTTCTGCGCGCCTCGCCGCTGGCGCCGCGCCTGTCCGGCCTGCTCGATCGCAGCCAGGGCCAGGGCCCGGCCGAAGTCGCCGCGCATCTGTCGATTCCGCTCAAGGATGCCAAGCAGACGCAGATCGACGGCCATATCCGACTCAACAACGACGAGTTCCGGCATCAGTCGATCGAAGAGCCCTTCACCGCGCTCAACGGCGAGCTGCATTTCACCCAGAGCAACATCGAGTCCGAACGCGTCGACGGCCTGTTCTACGGCCTGCCCGTGGTCGGCCGCGTCACCGCCGAGGGGCAGGGCAGCAGTCGCCTGAGCGCGAGCATGAACGTGACGCTGCAGGCCGATGGCAGCGGCCCGTCGCGCTACGTGCCCACGCTGCTGCGGCCGCATCTGTCGGGCAGCGCCGCCGTCACCGCGCAGGTCCTGCTCGGGCCGGGTTCCGATGGCGTGCATATCGACAGCGACCTGGTCGGCGTCACCGTCGACCTGCCGCCGCCCGTGGGCAAGCTTGCCGAGGAGTCGGTGCCACTGCGCGTGACCCTGGGTGGCAGTCAGGCCAGCGTCGCGTCGGCGTCGCCGCAGGCAGCGGATGCGCAGCAGCTGCAGCAGCCGTTCCGCATCGGCATCGCGTATCAGCAGCGGCTCGGCGCCGACGTGGTCATGCGCAACAACGGTGACGCCATGCGCACCGACAGCGTGCTGATCCACCTGGGCTCGGACGCCGTGCCGCAGGCCACGCTGCCTGGCGTGCGCGTGACCGGCGAGGTGGCCGATGCCGACATCACGCGCTGGCTCGCCGCGATGCGCAAGAGCCTGTCCGACGACCAGGCTCCCACCGTGTCCGATGCGCAGAACGCGTCGCCGCAGCAGGCGCTGCGGCTCGAAGCCATCGACATCGCCGCCGAGCGCCTGCATTGGTCGGGCTACAGCGTCGGCCGCGTGCAGCTGGGCTATCGGCCCACGGGCGCGTCGGGCAGCTGGTCGGCAACGCTGGCCGGCGAGGGCGCCGAAGGCGGACTCGACTGGGAAGGCGGCCCCGCGCCGCAACTGATCGCCCGGCTCAGGAAGCTCAAGGTCGAGGGCGAGCGCAAGAAAGGCGCCGATGCCGGCGACGCCGACCGCAACGAGCCCAAGGGCGGGCCGCTGGACCCCAACACGCTGCCCACGCTCGACGTCGATTGCCAGTCCTGCGAACTGGGCGAATCCAGACTCGGCCACGTGCGCGTGATCAGCGAGCGCATGGACGGCGGCCAGCGACTCACCACGCTCGAAGCCGGCGGCGCCGAGCTGGATTTCAAGGGATCGGGCGAGTGGGTGCGTCGCGCCGGGGCTTCGTCGGCCTACGCCCAGTTCGACCTGACCAGCCGCTCGATCGGTCCGATGCTCGAAGGCCTGGGCTATGCGCGCAACCTCGGTGCCGAGCACAGCCACTTCAAGGCCGAGCTGACCTGGCGGCCGGCGCTGGCCGGCATCGACTGGACGCAGGCCGAAGGCCGCGTCGACCTGTCGCTGGAGAAGGGCACGGTCAATGCCGTCGAACCGGGCGCCGGCCGCGTCCTGGGCCTGCTCAATTTCTATGCGCTGCCGCGTCGCCTGACGCTGGATTTCCGCGACGTCACCTCCAAGGGGCTGGGTTTCGACAAGATCGACGGCGCCTTCGAGCTTGGCAACGGCAACGCCACCACCGACCGCGTCGAAATCGATTCGCCCTCGCTCAAGATCGACCTCAAGGGTCGCATCGGCCTGGCCGCGCGCGACTACGACCAGCGCGTCGCGGTCTATCCCGACGTGTCGGGCGGCGTGACACTGGGTGCGCTGCTGCTGGGCGGGCCGGCGCTGGGCGCCATCGCCCTGCTGGCGCAGGAAGTGCTGGACAAACCTCTCGATCAGGTCACCCAGCTCAGCTACCAGGTCACCGGCAGCTGGGACAATCCGCAAGTGAAGCGGGCGGAGTGACGCGACACACCTCTCTCAGGAACTCACCGTCTTGCTGGAATTCTTCGCCGTGGTCACCCACCTGGGGGCCACACCGCTGCTGGCCCCGTTCTCCCTGTTGATCGCGCTGTGGCTGCTGCTGCGCGTGGGCTGGCGCGAATCACTGCTGTGGTGCTGCAGCGTGATGGGCGTCGGCCTGCTGGTCGCCGCGCTCAAGATCTGGTTCAGCGCCTGCGACACCCATCTCGGCGACATTCGCAGCCCCAGCGGGCATACGGCTTTCGCGGCGATCGCCTACGGCGGCTTCACCGTGATCGCGATGGCCCGCAGCCTGAGCCTGCGGGCCATTCTGTTCCGCATCGTCATCCTGGCCGGCATCGTGCTGATCGGGGTTTCGCGCGTGGCCGTGCACGCGCATACCTGGGGCGAGGTCTGGTCGGGCCTGGCGATCGGCCTGCTGGGCGTGACCACGTTCGCCATCGGCTATCGCGCCGACGTGCGTCCGCCATACCGGCTCGCGGGCGGCCTGCTGATCGCGGTGGGCATCGCCGCCTTGCTGATGCCCAAGACGGTATTCGTGCTGGAGCCCTACCTGATGCAGATCGCGCAGTGGCTGCAGCCCAACGCGGCGCTGCTCTGTTTCGGTTGAGTGAGCTCGCAAGGCGCTCAGTGAGTGGGCGGGTGCGCGGGCGGTGACGGACCTGCTGCCGCTCCCGGCGGCCAGAAGAATTCGCCCGGGCGATCCAGAAAGCGCCGGCCGACGCGGCGCAGCAGTCCGCGCCG
>JALRLM010000434.1 GCA_023254435.1 Hydrocarboniphaga sp. | reverse complement strand
ACTCGTGCTCGAGCGCCAGATCGTAGGTGGGGATCTCCATGCGCTCCTCGGGCGAGTAGGGCGCCACCTGCGATTCGCGATGCACGTCCTGGCGATAGTGCGAGGCGATGCGCGTGGTGTGGGTATCGGTCCAGCGCCATTCGAAGTCCGCGCTGCCGCCGTAGGTGTAGTCGTTGTAGTTGCTGCCCGAGAAGGCATAGGGACGCGTCTGCGTGGTGAAGCTGGCGTCGTCGTAGGACTCCAGCGAGTTTTCGAAGGTGTCGTAGAACAGGCGCCAGCGCAGCGTGCCCTGTGAACTCACGGCGTTGCGCGCGACGAAGTAGGCGCTCTCCTTGTTCCAGTACGGCCACTGCCAGTAGCGCACCTGGATGCCGTCGGAGCGTGTGCAGTTCTGCGCCGGGTTGGCTTCGGTCGGGCAGGGGTAACTGCGCAGGTAGTTGCCGGAGTAGGGCGGATCGTTCTTGTCGCCTTCCTGGCGGTAGTAGGTCAGCGCGTATTCGTTGCCGGCATCGGCATAGCCGATCTTGGCGCTGATGACGGTGTCGCGGCTGTCGGCGTTGTCGCGGTCGCCGCCATCCTCGAAGTTGGAGGCCGCGGCGTTGGAGGGCAGGGCCTGCGGCTGGAAATCGTCGGACAGGCGATAGCCTTCGGAGTTGGCGTAGGACGCGGTCAGGTGCGCATACCAGTTGCCGCGGGTGCCGCCCAGCGTCGCGGTGGCGCGCTGCTCGATGTTGCCGAACTTGTCGTCGAATTCGGTCGAAAGGCGCGCCGATGCTTCGAGCGGTGCGGTGGGCTTGCGGCTCACCACGTTGACCGCGCCGCCAAGGATGTTGGGGCCGTACAACAGCGAGGCCAGACCCTTACTGACCACGATTTCGGAGACGTAGTCGACGCCGAAGCGGGCGAGGTCGACGTTGCCGTCGTAGGGGATGTAGACCGGCACGCCGTCGATGAACAGCGGCACCTGCCGGCTCGAAAAGCCGCGGATCGAGATGAGCTTCTCGCGACGCTGGCCGAGGTTCTGCACGCTGACGCCGGGAATCAGGTCCAGCGCTTCGGACAGATCGTCGCGATGCTTGGCCAGCAGTTCGTCCAGCTCGACCACGTCGGTGGTCAGGCCGGTGGCGTCGGGCACTTTCTGCCCGATGACTTCGATGGTGCCGAGCGTGAAGGTGGCATCGCCGGCCTCCTCAGCCGCCGTGGCCGATGCCCCCACGCCGCAGGCCAGCAGCATCCCCGCGAGGGCCGCGGGGCGGCGCCTCAATATCGTGTCCATGTGCCTCGGAACTCCCCTGGTCATCGTTATATAAAAAACTACATAACGAGTATGGCATGGCAGGGGCATGCTCTCCATGCGGACCTGAACCGTCGCTCACCGGTAGGCTTTATCGATGGGATCGCGGGCGCGGCGATGGCAAGATATTGGCCAGTCCGCCCGGTGGCGGCGTGTTCTTGAGGAGATCCGCAATGCTCGATTCCATTTCCTGGCGCCTGCTCGGCAAGGCGCAGCAGCATGCCGATCACCCGCGCCGTGCCTTCGTGCACGCCCTGCTCGACATCTACGAGCGCTTCGGCGTCTACGTGGGCGGCGAGCTGCTGTTCAGCGAACTGATCAAGGAATGGCCGGCGTCCAACTTCCGCCGCGCCGACCTGGAAACGGCGCTCGACGACGCCCTGGAGTGGGGCCTGGTGTCGCTGGCCGACGGCGAGGCCGGGCCGGCCGTGGTGCTGCGCGGCACCGAAGTGCCGATGGACCCGGGCCTGACGCTGGCCCAGCGCATTCGCGAAGTGGCGGCCGATCGTGGCCTGCGCATCCAGCGCGCCAAGCTGGCCAACCGCCAGCCCTGGAACGGTGTGGAGCGCCGCAAGCTGCATCAGCCGCCGGCGAGCTGAGCGGCTTGCCGGGCTGCGGCTCCTGGTGATCGACCCCGGCCTCGCGCCGGGGTTTTTGTTGGGCGCCATTCACCGGCGCAGGGCCGCCATTCGTCACCGACGATGGCGGGTGTGGTGTCGCTGGAACGCGGCTTGTAGAGACCGCGCGTGAACGCTCAACCGTCTTTCTTCCAGCTCGTACGCGGTGGCATGTCCAAGGGATTGGGCGCGCCGCTGGTTCTGCTCGCTATCCTGGGCATGATGGTGGTGCCGCTGGCGCCCTTCGCGCTCGACCTGTTGTTCACCTTCAACATCGCGCTGTCGATCGTGATTCTGCTGGCCGTGATCTACGTGATGCGGCCGCTGGAATTCTCGGCTTTTCCCACCGTGCTGCTGGGCGTGACGCTGCTGCGGCTGGCGCTCAACGTGGCATCGACGCGCGTGGTGCTGCTGCACGGGCACGAGGGCTCGCACGCGGCCGGCAAGGTCATCGAAGCCTTCGGCAACTTCGTGATCGGCGGGCATTACACGGTGGGTTTCATCGTGTTCATCATCCTCACGATCATCAATTTCGTGGTCGTCACCAAGGGCGCCGAGCGCGTGTCGGAAGTCTCCGCCCGCTTCGTGCTGGACGCCTTGCCCGGCAAGCAGATGGCCATCGACGCCGACCTCAACGCCGGTTTGTTGACGCGCGAGGAGGCGAAAGCCCGGCGCGAAGAGGTGCGCGAGGAAGCCGACTTCTACGGCTCGATGGACGGCGCCAGCAAGTTCGTGCGCGGCGACGCCATCGCTGGCTTGCTGGTGCTGTTCATCAACATCATCGGCGGCCTGCTGATCGGCACGCTGGAGCACGGCCTGCCGATCGGCGAGGCCGCCAGGAACTACACGCTGCTGACCATCGGCGACGGCCTGGTGGCGCAGGTGCCGGCGCTGCTGCT
>JALRLM010000419.1 GCA_023254435.1 Hydrocarboniphaga sp. | reverse complement strand
CGCGGCTGCGCGCGCCCGTGAACGTGCCGGGCATGTAGCCGAACAGTTCGCTCTCGATCAGCGATTCGGGAATCGCCGCGCAGTTGACCGCGATGAAGGGCTTGTCGGCGCGATCGCTGGCTTCGTGCACGGCCTTGGCGAGCACTTCCTTGCCAGTGCCGGTTTCACCCTGGATCAGCAGGTTGAGCTGGCGGCTGGCCAGACGCTGCGCCTGCGACAGCACCTGGCGCATGCGCGTGTCGGCGCCAGCGAGTGCATCGAGTACCGAGTTGCCGGCCCCGTCGTGGCGCGAGACGGCGACGAGGGTTCCGCTCTGGCGCGGCGCGCTCAGCGTGGCGTGGTAGCGCTCGCCGCTCCAGCTGTCGAGCGCGGCCTGGTCGTTGAACTGGCGCGCGAGTTTGAAGATATCGCCGAGCTTGTTGCGGAACACCGCGGTCAGGCTGTTGCCGACCAGATCGGCGCCGTCGAGGCCTGCCGATTCGACGGTGCGCAGCTGGCGGCGTGCGCCGGTGTTGGCGCCGACGATGAGTCCGTCATGATCGACGGCCAGGATCAGTTCGGCGTTGACGTCGACCAGCGCGCCCGAGCGGCTCAGACGCAGCAGATGCTGATCGCGGAAATGGCGGACGAAGTTGGCGTCCTCGATGAGCCGGCCGTAGAGCGCGGTCAGATGACGCGCCAGATGCTGGCTCTCGCGTGCCTCGGGCGTGGTCACGGCCGAGACGTCGAGCACGCCCATGAGATCGCCCTGCGGATCGAACAGCGGCGTCGCCGTGCACGACAGGCCCAGGTTGCCGGTGTAGTAGTGATCTTCGCGATGGCAGGTCAGCGTGCGCCGTTCGGCCAGCGCGGTGCCGATGCCGTTGGTGCCGGCATACAGCTCGTTCCAGTTCGCGCCCAGGCGCAGGCCGGCGGCCAGCGGCGAATCCGACGGCGGATCGCCGATCGAATCGAGCGCGATGCCTTCGGCGTCGGCCAGCAGCAACAGGTAGCCCAGGTCGGCGACATGGCGATACAGCTGCTCCATGCCCGAGCGCGCCACCTTGAGCTCGGATGCGCGGCGCTCGCGGCACTCGCGCAGGCGCGACAGCGATTCGATGCGCGTGCTGTGCAAGCCGGTGGGATCGAGCCCGTAGTCGTTGTAGCAGCGGAACCACGAGCGGTGAATCAGGCTTTCGGCGCTGCCATCGATGGCGGGTAGTGCCTTGGCACCGACCACGCTCATCACGGTTTGAATATGGTGTTGCGGTGAGACGTTCACATCTTCCTCCATGCGGCGGAAGCGCGGCGATTGCGGTCTGCTGCCGGCTGGGCCGCGCCTCCGATTGCGCCGCGTGCCACTGCGGCGCAGTCGATGATTCGGATACCCCTGACCGGGTATCCGCATTGACCGCTAGCGTCGTCGCTTGTCGCGATCCGCCATCATATCGCGCAGCGACTTGGGCGCGGGTTTCAGCGGGGTACGGCTCTTGGTCCAGCCGCCCTGCCAGGCTGGCGTGAGCCAGCGCAGGCGCGGCGCGAACCACGCGAAAAGGCGATACAGAAAAGCGTGCGAATACAGAACACGCCAGCCGCGCCAGGCCATGGCCTCGCTGATGGCGCGCACTTCGCCCTGGCCGACCAGGGCCTGCGTCGGCGGCGTCATCGACTGCGTGATCGAATGGCGTCCGGCCTCGCGCAGCTTCATCAGCATTTCGGGAATCGGAATCTTGACCGGACAGACTTCGCCGCAGGCGCCGCAGAGGCTTGATGCCGTCGGCAGGTCGCGCGTCGACTTGAGGCCGACCAGATGCGGCGAAATGATCGAGCCGATCGGGCCCGGATAGGTGGTGCCGTACGACAGGCCGCCGACGCGCGTATAGACCGGACAGTGATTCATGCAGGCACCGCAGCGAATGCACTGCAAGGTCGCGCGGAAGCGCTCCTCGCGGTAGGCCTGCGTGCGGCCGTTGTCGAGCAGCACCAGATGCATTTCACGCGGGCCGTCGCGCTCGCCTTCGCGGCGCGGACCGGTGATGACGTTGAGGTAGGTCGTCACCGCCTGGCCGGTGGCCGATTTCGGCAGCAGCGCGTACAGCGGTACCACGTGCTCGAGCTTGTCGATGACTTTCTCGAGGCCGGTGATGGCGATGTGCACGTCGGGCACCGAGGTGCACAGGCGGCCGTTGCCTTCGTTCTCGACCAGCACGATCGAGCCGGTCTCGGCGACCATGAAGTTGACGCCCGAGACGCCGATCTTGGCGGCGCCGAACTTCTCGCGCAGCGCCTTGCGGCCGATGCCGATCAGCTCGTTGACGTCGTCGGTCAGCGGCGCGCCGGCGATGTGCTCGTGGAAGATTTCGGCGACGTCCTGCTTGGTCTTGTGGATCGCCGGCATGATGATGTGGCTGGGCCGGTCGCCGTCGAGCTGCAGGATATATTCGCCCATGTCGGTTTCCAGGCATTCGATGCCGTGGTCCGCCATGACGTGGTTGAGTTCGATCTCCTCGCTGACCATCGACTTGCCCTTGACCATGAGCTTGGCTTCATGGCGCTGCGCGATGTCGAGGAAGATGCGGTTGGCGTCTTCGGGCGTTTCGGCCCAGTGCACGTGAACGCCCAGCTCGGTGAGCTTGGCTTCGAGCTGGTCGAGCAGCTCGGGCAGCTTGCTCAGCGCGTGCTGGCGCACCTGTTCGCCGAGCTTGCGCAATGTTTCGAACGCCACCAGATCGGAGAAGTGAACCGCGCGGCGCTCGATCAGAAAGTCCATCGCACCGCGGAAGCTGCTGCGCAGGTGCGGATCGTTGACCGACTCGTGGCTGCGCTGCTTGAAGTCCTCGGGGCGTGCATGCACTTCGCGATGCGCACCGCCCGGCGCGCCGGCGGTCTTGGGCGTGGCGGGGCCGGGACGTTCGATGACGACGGGTGCGTTCATAGTGCGGCCTCTTGCGCCTTGCGCGACACCAGCAGGATCACGAGCTCTTTGGGACCGTGCGCGCCGTAGACCAGCATGCGCTGGATGTCGGCGGTCTTCGACGGCCCGGTGACGAGCAGCAGATTGGTCGGCATGCGCTGCGCCCACTGGTGTTCGCGCATGGCGTCGAACAGGGTTTCGTGGATCTGGTCCTCGAACAGCAGGGCGATGTGCAGCGGCGGAATCAGCGACAGCGTGCGCGGCTCGGCCGGTGTCGGCCACAGCAGCAGGCTGCCGGTTTCCGCCACGCCACCGATGGTCGTGGTGATGCCCGCGTCGATGTGGTTGAACAGCTCGGCCTTCACCTCGGCCAGATCCTGCTCGTACCAGAACAGGCGCTCGGCCGGCAGCATGGCGCTCAGCGTCCAGCCGATGCTGGTGTTGCGGCCCACGGCAATGCGCTGCAGGTTCTTGCGCGCGATGACATCGGCGAGCCTGGCGGGCCATTCGGCTTCGCCGCATTCGACGATTTCGGCGCGCCAGTTGCTCGCGTTGCGCATGAAGCGTTCGCGGCGCGATTCGCCGGCCGCCGGTTGCGCGCGCTCGCGAAAGTAGGCGGCGACGTCCGGCGTTTCCACCGGCTTGCCGGCGGATGCGCCGCGCAGGCGCGAAAAGATGGCGCTGCGCGCGCGCTTGTCGTGATCCTGCAGGTTCATGCCGTGCCTTCCGTGCTGGCGTCCATGCGCGAGCGGATGAACGTGGCAATGTGCTCGCCGCGCAGCGTGTCGCGACGCTTCGCCAGGCTGCCGTTGAGATTCAGCAGGCAGCCGCAGTCGGCGCTCACGAGCGCGTCGCAGCCGGTCTTGCGGATCGATTCGAGCTTGTCGGACGCCATCGCCGACGAGATGTCGGGGTGCTTGACCGAGAAGGTGCCGCCGAAGCCGCAGCATTCGCTTTCGTGATCGTGAATCACCAGCTCCACGCCGGGCAGGCGACCCAGTGCGGCGCGGCCGATGTCGAGCGTGCCCATTTCGCGGCGCGCGCTGCACGAGGTGTGCAGCGCCACCTTGGTGGGCTTGCCGCCGGCAGGCAGCTGCAGCCCCAGCACGTTGACGACGTAGTCGGTGAACTCCACCGTGCGCTCGGCCAGCGAGTCGGCCTTGGCCTGCAGTACCGCATCGTCCTTGAACAGCTTGGGCCAGTGATGCTTGAGCATGCCGCCGCAGGAGCCCGAGGGCACGATGATGGGCCAGTCTTCGGGGAACAGATCGAGCTGCGCGGCAGCCACTTTGCGCGCTTCCTCGGGGAAACCAGTGGTGTAGGCGGGCTGGCCGCAGCAGGTCTGGTTGCGCGGAAAGTGAACGGTCACGCCCATCGTTGTCGGGCATTTTGCCTAGTCAGAGCCCATGCCTAGCAAGGACGTGAAAATATTGAGGAAATCAAGGTAGAAATCGAGGGCAGCTTCGACCACGTTGCCTCCGTAATCCTTTTGGAGGATCTGATTGGTGTCAAAGACGGTGTAGAGCGCAAACAGGACAATGAGCACGCCCGTGAAGATTTTCTGGTAGGTAGCGCGCACCTTGACAATCCGCAGCACGATGGAAGCCACGATCACGCCCAGCACAGCCGCAAACAGGTAGGGCGCCATGGGGGACAAGTTGACGCCTGACGCGGCCAGTG
>JALRLM010000105.1 GCA_023254435.1 Hydrocarboniphaga sp. | reverse complement strand
CTGGCCCACGCGGGTGTGCACTCCCGAACCAAGGTGGAGGTGGTCTACATCGACTCCCAGGAGATCGAGCGGGACGGCCCCGGGGCGCTCGATTCGGTGGACGCCGTGCTGGTTCCGGGCGGTTTCGGCGAGCGCGGCATCGAGGGCAAGATCATGGCTGCCCGCTATGCCCGCGAAAACAGAATTCCGTATCTGGGCATCTGTCTCGGCATGCAGGTGGCGGTCATTGAGTTCGCGCGCAACGTCGTCGGCCTGTCGGGCGCGCATTCGACCGAATTCAATCCGGCCAGCGTGCACCCGGTCATCGGCCTGGTCACCGAATGGGTCGACAAGACCGGCCGCATCGAGCGTCGCGACGACAAGTCGGACCTGGGCGGCACCATGCGCCTGGGCATCCAGAACTGCCGCCTGCGCGCGGGCAGCAAGAGCCGTGCGCTCTACAACGCCGAGATCATCGCCGAGCGTCATCGCCACCGCTACGAGTTCAACAACAACTACCGCGATCCGCTGTCCGAAAAGGGCTTGGCCATCGTCGGCGTGTCGGAGAACGAGGAGCTCGTGGAGATGATCGAGCTGCCCGAGCATCCCTGGTTCGTGGCCTGCCAGTTCCATCCGGAATTCACCTCGACGCCGCGCGACGGGCATCCGCTGTTCGAAGGCTTCGTCAAGGCGGCGCGCGAGCAGCATCTGGTGCACCAGGCCAAGTCGGTCTGATGCCCCTCGCAGAAGGAGAAGCGCGATGAAACAGCTCTGCGGAACCGACATCGGCCTCGACAAGCCGCTGTTCCTGATTGCTGGCCCCGATACGCTGGAGTCGCAGGAACTGGCGATCGAAGTCGCCGGCCATATCGCCGGCATCGCCAAGAAACTCGGCATCCTCTATATCTTCAAAGGCAGCTTCGACAAGGCCAACCGCAGCTCGCACACGAGCTATCGCGGCCCCGGCCTCGAAGAGGGCCTCAAGATCATGGAGAACGTCCAGAAGCAGATCGGCGTGCCGGTGCTGACCGACGTGCACGAGGACACGCCGGTCGACGAGGTGGCCAGCGTCATCGACGTGATCCAGACGCCCGCCTTCCTGTGCCGCCAGACCAACTTCATGCAGAAGTGGGCCAAAAGCGGGCGGCCGATCAATGTCAAGAAAGGCCAGTTCATGTCGCCCTGGGAAATGGGCAACGTGATCGAGAAGATGAAGGCGGTGGCACCGCATCAGTTCCTGCTCTGCGAGCGCGGCTTCACCTTCGGCTACAACAACCTCGTGGCCGACATGCGCGGTCTCGCCATCATGCGCAAGTACGCGCCGGTGGTGTTCGATTCCACCCACACGGTGCAGTTGCCGGGTGGGCAGGGCAATGCTTCGGGCGGCATGCGCGAGATGATTCCGGTGCTGGCGCGCGCGGCAGTGGGTGCCGGTGTGTCGGGCCTGTTCATGGAAACGCATCCGCGCCCAGACGAAGCGCTGTGCGACGGTCCCAATTCGCTGCCGCTCAAGCACATCGGCGGCCTGCTCGAAACGCTGGTAGCGCTCGATCGCGTGGTCAAGGCCCAGCCGCCGCTGGAGACGCTGCTCGGCTGACGTTTTGACAAAGATTAAGCAGTTTTACTCAGCCTAGCCTAGGGTGATGTAAATCTCAGTGGTGATCTGCAGTTGCGTTGCCAAAGCGCTTTAATCACGCGAGCATGCGTTTGCCTGTTCAGAACTAGAATTTGACTTTGCGATGGATTTTCGTTGCTACCGAAAATCGCATGCTTTTATCTTCGTAATGGCTCTTTATTAACTCTGGATTCGGAGCAAATTGTGTGACTGTTTGTGCCACTAAACGGGGGGACTGATGAGAAACGTTGTCCTGACTGCTGCTAGCCTTTTGCTGTTGTCCGGGTGTGTTACGCGAATGACAGATTTCACTGTCATCAGCACCAAGAATGTTCAGGTACCTTCGTCGTCGGCGCAGCGTGTCGAAGCGGAGGATTGTGTGCCCGTCGTGCTTTTCCCATTTGGCATTCCCAATCTGAAAACGGCTATTGATCGAGCAATCGAAAAAGCCGGGCCGCAATACGATGCTCTGATTGATGGGGTCGTATATAGCAAAAATTACAGTTTCCTTATTGGTAAGATTTGCTATACGGTCGAAGGAACGCCAATCAGCACGAGAAAGGCACCCGTTTCCGCTCTCGAAGGCAAGGAAGTTCTCCGGCACAGCTGATAGCGGATGTTTGTCTTCGGGACTTACGCCGAAGCGTAGCGAGAACGAAAAAGGCGGCCCGAAGGCCGCCTTTTTCGTTTGCCGGATCGACCGGCGACGCCGTGCTTAGTGCTTCTTGCGACGACGCAGCAGGGCCAGGCCCGTCAACGGAGCCAGCATCAGCCAGTCCAGGGCCGCACCGCCGCCGCTGGAGCCGCCACTTCCGCCGCCGCCACCGCCCGAACCCGAGGTCGCCGTGATCGTGCGGGTGACCTGGGCGCTGACGCCGCCGTGCGTGTCCTTGACCGTGAGCTTGGCGGTATAGGTGCCGGCCGCGGTGTAGGTGTGAGCGACAGTGGTGCTGCCCGAGGTCGGCAGGCTCTGGTCGGTCTGGTTGGCGCCATCGCCGAAGTCCAGCGTGTAGCTCACCGCGCGGTCGCCGCTGTCGTTGTCGCGGCCGGCCACCGTGAAGGTCACCGCCAGCGGGGTCGAGCCGCTGCTGGTCGAGGCGGTCAGCGTGGCGATCGGCAGTGTGTTGGTCGGTGCGGAGGCCGAGCAGTAGCCGACGCTCACGTCGTCCACGTACCAGCCCAGGTTACCGCCGCAACCATCCTGGCCGAACTCCCAGCGGAACTGCACCTTGCCGCCGGCCGTCGCGCCGCTGAGCTTGGTGATGTCGACGATGGTGGTGCCCCAGCTGCCGGTGGCTTCGCCCTGGTCCGAGCCGCTCCAGGCTGCTTCGCCGGCGAGCGGATTGGTGTTGTTGCCACCCAGGCCGACCGGGTCGGGGACGCCCGGGATCAGCGGGGCCGCGCCGAACTCGCTGCTGTGCGCGTTGTGGAAGAACGCATCCTGCGGAACGATGGTCCAGGTGCTGCCGCCGTCGACGCTGAACTTGAGGTTGCCACCGTCGTAGCTGGCTTCCGACTGCATGAAGTGCGTGAAGCGCAGGTAGCTGGTGCCGGTCGGAATGTCGATCTGCGGCGAATCCAGGCGGAAGGAGCCGGAGTGATCGCCACCCGCGGCGCAGGTGCCGCCGGTGTAGTCGACCGCGAACGCCGCCGTGCCCGTGTGCGGCGCGGGCAGGTCGCTGCTCGGCGTCCACACCATCAGCTCCTCGCCGAAATCACCGGTCAGATTGGCGCTCTGCGACCAGGTGCTCGGGATGCCGCTCTCCCAGGTTTCGGAGAAGGTCGAGGTCGGGTAGGTGCCGGTGGCGCAGAAATCCGTCGGGGTCGATGCTTCGGGCTGCAGCACGGGCACGTATTCGCACTTCTCAGCCACGGTTTCGCCGTTGGCGCCGCCGCGGAATTCCACCGCCAGGGTGGCCGCGTGGACGGCGGCGCAATCGCTGGCGCCGATCACGTCGGTGGACGGCTCGCCGAACACGTCGTTGAGCGGAGCACCGATCAGGTCCTCGCAGGACTGCTCGAGCGCGTCGGCGTGCTGCGTGAAGTTGGTGGTCGGCGTCTGGTAGACGGTCTCAGCCTGGAAGTAGATGCGCACGGCCTTGTTGAGGCCGATGGCGGGAATCGTGACGCCGTTGAATTCCTTGCCGTCGACGAGCATGGCGAAGGCGTGGTTGGCGACGCCCGAGTTGGTGTGCACGCCACCGTTGTCGCCGGTGCTGCAGTAATAGTTCTCGGAGGTGATCACGCTGCCCGGAGACGGCGAGGGGAAGCTGTCCGGATCCCACATGTCGCGCAGCAGCAGCGCGGCGCCGGCTTCGCTGAGGTCTTCGCCGACGACCCAGCGGCTGCCGGTGGCCAGGCCGGTGTAGTACTCGCCTTCGGTCAGCGTCGCGCCGAGCGGGCCTTCGAGGCCGTTGATGAGGTCGTAGGTCTCGCCGAAGATGTCCGAATAGGCTTCGTTCAGTGCGCCCGACTGGTACTGGTAGACCAGACCATGGGTGTATTCGGTATAGGCGTGGCTCCACTCGTGGCTGACCACGTCGTCGGCGTCGAAGCCGGGGCAGTAGTTGGTCGAGGTGCCGTCCCAGTAGGCG
>JALRLM010000101.1 GCA_023254435.1 Hydrocarboniphaga sp. | reverse complement strand
GCCGCTCGGTGAAAACGCGGCGGCGCGCCTGGCCGGCGTCTACTGGGACAAGCAGGGCGATGTCTGGAACACCGCGCAGCAGCGCCACGAAAACACCCAGGAACAGGCCGCGGCGCGTCTCAAGCTGGGCTGGCGCATCGGCGAGCGCTGGACGCTGAGCCTGGCCGGACAATATTCGGACACGCACGTCAGCTACGCGCCCTGGCAGCTGTTCGAGGCCAGCGAGCCCGCGCTGCGCTACGCCCAGGGCTACGATCCGGCCACCGAGGACGACGGGCTCGATGCGCAGACCTCGTTCGACCAGCCCGGCTTCGTCAATCGCACCTCCGATCTCGAGCGCCTGCTGATCGACTACGAGGCCGGCGACATCGGTGGTCTGCGCGACGTGCGCTTCACCACCATCGTCGGCCACGCGGGTTTCGACCTGACCACGCTGATCGATTCCGACGTCAGCGCGGCCGACATCATCCGCACCGACTTTCTCGTCGACTATGCGCAGGACTCGATCGAGTTCCGGCCGTCGGGCCGTGCCGACAGCCTGTTCGGCCTCGCCGGCGAAGTCGACTGGACGCTGGGCCTGTACGCCTTCCAGTCGCGGCTCGACAGCGATCTCGACGCACACGCGGGCGACAACATGATCGACTTCGCGCTCAGCGAAGCCGGCCTGCAGGCGCTCGGCGTGCCGGGCCTGGGGCCGCTGGGACCACTGCTCGACACCCTGCCGAACCTGCCGTCGATTCCGCTCGACGACGCGCTGCTGCGCGGTTTCAAGCAGGACACCGAGAGCTATGCGATGTTCGGCCAGATGAACTGGTCGCTGATCGGCGAACTGTCGGCCATCGTCGGCGCGCGCCTGGGCCTGGAATACAAGCGCGCCGATTTCGACGTGCAGCGCGTGGGGCCGGGTATCGTCGGCCTGGTCATCGGCGCCGAGCCCTTCGCCACCACGCGCAAGCGTCGCGAGACCGACTTTTCGCCCAAGCTCGGCCTGCAGTACGAGTGGACGCCCGAGCTCATGAGCTTCGCCACCTACACGCGCGGCTTCAAGGGCGGCGGCTTCAACGCCACCGCGAGCGACGACAGCAATCTGGAGTTCGAGCCCGAGAAGGCGACGAGTTGGGAAGCCGGCTTCAAGTCGCGCTTCTTCGATCGCCGCGTCACCTTCAACGCCACGGTCTATCGCACCGACATCGACAACCTGCAGACCGTGGATTTCGACGGCGTGGCCTACCAGACCGCCAACGCGGCCAAGGCGCGACTGCAGGGCGTGGAGATCGAGACGCTGCTGCGTCCCGTGGGCTGGTTCGACCTGGGTGCGGCCGTGGCCTTCTCCAAGGCCGAGTACGTGCGCTACCAGAACGCGCCGGCGGCCGGCGACCAGGACAGCGAGGACGGCACGCAGGACCTGAGCGGTCGTACGCTGGCCAATGCGCCGCGCGTCACCGCCACGCTGTCGCCGCAGCTGCGCTTTCCGCTACCGATGAATGCGAGCGGGCAGTTCATGGTCAACGTCAGCCATCGCGGCGACCAGTATTCTGCTGTGGATCTCGACGGACACAGCTTCCAGTCGGCGTACACGCTGATCGGCGCCGTGCTGTCGTTCACGAGCGGCGATGGCCGCTGGCTGTTCGCGGTTAACGGCAACAACCTCACCGATGAGCGCACGCTCGATCTGGTGTTCGACCACAGCGTCTTCGCCGACAGCTACGTGGCGCAGCAGAACCCGCTGCGCAGCGTGTCGGCCACGCTGCGATATCGTTTCCCCTGAAGGCTCAGGGCTGCGGGCTGCGCGTGTCGGCCTGCGGCTCGGGCAGCATGGGACGCAGCTGTTCGAGCAGCGTGCGGCGCAGGTCGTCGTTGATCTGATGCAGCGCCGCGTTGCCCTGTGTCGCGATCCACGAGCCGACGTTGTTGGCGGCGCGCACGGCGCTGGCATCGACGGCGTGGCTGGGCAGGCTCGTGGCCAGCAGGGCGAGCGCGAGCAGGCGGGCGGCGATGGTGCTGAGCTGGTTCATGGCGAACTCCGGTGAGGCGGTGGTGGACTCTGATGTCGGTATTGCCACCGGCGTGCCAACTCGTTATTTATTATCAAAGCATTGAATTTGAATTGATTTTTATGGGGTGCAGGTTGGCGGACGATGTCCGCGGACACCGTGGACGAGCCCTTGCGTCCGCTCCGGCTGACCGCGGACGCAAGCGCCGCTACCATGGGCGCTTCGCCACGCCGAGCCTCACGCCATGGCCCAATCCCTGTTGCGCATCAGCAGCGCGCTGACGCTCGAAACCGCCGCCGGCTCCTCGTTCGCGGGCAAGCGCTGGATCGACCTGCTCGAAGCCATCGGCAGCACGCAGTCGATCTCGGCCGCCGCGCGTCATATCGAGCTGAGCTACAAGGCGGCCTGGGATGCCGTCGAGGCGATGAACAATCTGGCCGACGAGCCGCTGGTGGCGCGCTCGGTCGGCGGCAAGGGCGGGGGCGGCACGCGACTGACCGAGCGCGGCCAGCAGCTGGTCGCCACCTATCGCGCCGTGGAGCAGGAAAACGCCAGATTCCTCGCCGCGATCAATGCGCGCATCAAGACGCTCGATCGCGACCTTTCATTGATCGGGAGATTCAGCATGCTCACGAGTGCGCGCAATCATTTCTCCGGCAAGGTCGTGCGCGTGCAGCGCGGCGCCGTCAACGACGAAGTGGAGATCCAGCTCGCCGGCGGCGAGCGCATCGTCGCCGTGGTCACCAGCGAAAGCCGCGAGAACCTGGGACTGGCGATCGGCGTCGACACCATCGCGCTGATCAAGGCCTCGTGGGTCATGATCGCCGTCGAAGAGGACGGCAAGCCCGGCTATCGGCTGTCGGCGCGCAATCGCCTGTTCGGCCAGGTGCTGCGCGTCAATCCGGGCGCGGTCAACACCGAGGTCGTGCTCGAACTCAAGGGCGGCAACGTCATGGCCGCCATCATCACCAACGAAGCCGCGCGCGAGCTGCAGCTGGAGCCGGGCAAGCCCGCGTCGGCGATCTTCAAGGCGTCCAGCGTGATCCTGGGCGTGGCGAGCTGAATCGACGACGGCACGAATGGCATTCGGCTGACCGCCGCGGGTCTCGTCGGGCGCAAGATTTGCCTGTGGCGATCGGCTATCGTGAAGACCGCTGCGGCGCGCCCGGTGCGCCACGTGCAGCCCACAACAAGGACAATGGATATGAGCGAGAAGATGGACGAGGGCGCGCAGCTGCTGCCCGCGCCCGGCAAGCTGCCGGAGCTCAAGCGCAAGTTCAACGAGACCAACAATGCGCTGAGCGAAGTGCGCCTTCAGGCCGCCGAATACGGCCGCCAGGCGCTGGAGGAAGCGCGCCTGCGCATCGCGCGCGATCTCGAAGAGCGCTTCGGCTACAAGGAGCAGGCGCTCAAGGCCGACCTGGCCGAAATCGAGCAGGCGCTCGAGGACGAGAAAGATGCACTCGCGCGCGCCGGCATTCCGAGCGCGCCGCTGTTCGCCAATTCGCCGCCGCACCCGGCCGTGGGCACGGTGATGATCGAGGACGAGGAGGCCATCAGCCGGCTCAAGCGGCCGCCGCGCAAGGCTGTGGTCGAGATCGTCAATCGCGATACCTTCTCGCAGTCCAGCAACAAGCTGCGCGCGGGCCTGGGCGACGTGGTGCTGCGCGTGCTGCGCAAGGACGGCGCGCCGACCGACGAATACGCGCCCATGGACCGCTATCGCTGGAAGCTCGACCAGGCCGGCTGAGTCCGGACGTTCTCGTCTGCTCCGATCCGCGCGGTGCCGAAGCTGCGGCACCACGCGGGTTTTTCATCGCGCGACAAGCCTTCCGGGCCTGCGCATACTGCGCGCCATGGCCCTGACCGCAACGCTCTACACCTTCTCCATCCAGCTCGCCGACATGGACCGCAGCGTCTATGCGGACTTCGAGCTGCGCGTGGCCCGGCAACCGTCCGAAACCGAGGAGTTCATGGCCATGCGCGTGCTCGCGTATTGCCTGGAATACGAGGACGGCATCGCGCTCACCGAGGGCGTGGCGGCGGTCGACCAGCCGGCGGTGTGGGTGCGCGATCTCACCGGCCAGGTCACCGCCTGGATCGAGGTCGGCGCGCCGACGGCCGAGCGCGTGCATCGCGGATCCAAGCTCGCCGGTCGCGCGGCGGTGTACGCGCATCGCGATCCGCAGACGCTGCTGGCCCAGATCGCGGGCGCCAGGATCCATCGCGCGGAACACATACCGGTGTACTCGGTGGAACGCGCCTTTCTGAGCGAGTTTTCGCAGCGGCTGCAGCGCCGCTCGCGCATCGCGCTGTCGGTGACCGAGCGTCAGCTTTACGCCGATGTCGACGGCCACAGCCTTGCCACGGCCATCGACGAGCAGCGCCTGGGCTGAGGGCGCCGCCCGCGCGAGCGCATCACTGCGCCTCGTCGGGCCCGCGTTTCTGGAGCTCGGCGAACTTGGCCGCCATGGTCGGATTGCCGCGGGTGAGCTTCTTGATCGTCACGTCCTGCGCCTTGTCGTTGGCCAGGCGATAGTTGCGATCGGCGCCCTGCAGCGCCTCCTTGGTTTTCTGCAGATGGTCGATCGACTTGTCGATCTCCTGGATCGCCGTCTCGAAGCGCCGCGAGGCGAGGTCGTAGTTCTTCGCGAAGGCATTCTTGAAGGCGTCGAGCTCGCTTTCGAAGCGCGTGACGTCGACGTTCTGTGCCTTGACCAGCGCCAGCTCCGACTTGTACTTGAGCGCGTGCAGGGCCGCGTTGCGCAGCAGGGTGATCATCGGCAGGAAGAACTGCGGCCGGATCACGTACATCTTCGGGTAGCGGTGAAAGACGTCGACGATGCCGGTGTTGTAGAGCTCGCTGTCGGGCTCCAGCAGCGACACCAGCACGGCGTACTCGCAGCCTTTCTCGTTGCGGTCCTTGTCGAGCTCCTTGAGAAAATCCTCGTTGCGATTCTTGGTCGCGGTGTGATCGTTCTCGTTCTTCATCTCGAACATGATCGAGACGATTTCGATGTCGCCCTCGTCGCGATCGCGAAAGATGTAGTCGCCCTTGCTGCCGCTGCGCGCGTCGTTGTCCTTCTCGAAATAGGCACGCGGAAACGCCGTGGCGCGAATGCGGTTGAACTCGGTCTCGCAGTGCTGCTCCAGGGTTTCGCCGACCATCTTGGTCGACAGGCGCGCCTTCATGTCGCGCAGGCGCTCGATGGCGTCGTCGCGATCCTTGATCTGCGTTTCGTACTTGTCCCTGAGCGATTTCTCGGCCAGCTGCTTTTCGAGCTTCTCGCGATCCAGCCCGTTTTTGAGCTCGTCGCGCTCCTTCTCGATGACGCCGACCGCCTGCGCGATGGCGAGCTGCTGGGCGAGCTGTCCGGCGTCGAGCCGTGCCTGCAATTGCTGGATATCCGCATCGCGGCGGGCTGCGGCCTGCTGCAGCTCGCTGGCGAAGCGGGCCTCGGCCTGTGCCGACGCGGCCTGGCTCTGCTGCTTGAGGTGCTGCAGTTCGCTGGCCAGCGCGTCGCGCTGTTTTTCGACGGTGCCGCGGGCCTCGCTCACGGCGAGCTTCTGCGCGACTTCGCCGGCGTCGAGCCGCGCCTTGAGCGCCTGGATTTCGGCGTCCTTGTTCGCGGCCGCCTGCTGCAGCTCGCTCATGAGCTGGGCTTTGGCGAGTTCGACGGCATTGCGCTTGTCGCGCTCGGCCAGTTCGAGCCGTTCGTGCAGCTGCTGCTCGAATTCGCCGTCGCGAACCTGCTTGAGGATATCGGCGTAGCCGGCCTCGTCGATCTTGAACGCTTTCCCGCAGTGCGGGCACTGGATCTCATGCATGCCGAAGGTTCCGGAGGCCTGGGCTGCGGCCAACGGCGACCGCGTCGCGCACTATAAACCAGCGCTTCCCCGCGCAAGACCCGATGCCGCATCCCTCGTGGCAAGCGATGGCTGCAGCTGCCCGTCGGCCATCGTCAGCACGCGATCGGCCAGGTAGTCGACCTCGGCCTGAGCATGGCTGACGTAGACCATCGGAATGGCGGTCTCGGTCTTGACGCGCAGCAGAAACGGCAGGATCTGCTGCTTGAGTCGCTCGTCCAGCGAGGACAGCGGCTCGTCGAGCAGCAGCAGGCGTGGCGAATACAGCAGCGCGCGACCCAGTGCGACGCGCTGGCGCTCGCCGCCCGAGAGCTGCGCGGGCCGGCGCGCCAGCAGCGCACCGATCTCCAGCAGCTCGACCACGGCCTGCAGTTCGAAGCGGCGCTGTGCCGGCGACAGGCGCTTGTAGCCATAGAGCAGGTTGTCGCGCACCGACAGATGCGGAAACAGCTGGCCGTCCTGAAACACCAGGCCGAAGTGGCGCTGCCAGGGCGGAACGAAGTGGCCCGCTCTGACGTCGATCAGCGTATCCCCATCGAAGTGCAGGTGGCCCGACTGCGGCTTCAGCAGGCCGGCCAGCAGTGCCAGCAGCGTGCTCTTGCCGGCGCCCGAAGGCCCGCAGATGCCGGTGACGCCGGCTTCGATGCGCGCCGTCGCCGCGAGCAGGAAATCGCCGCGCGCGAATTGCAGCTCGAAGTCGAGTCGGGTCATCGGCTGCGCGCGCGCGCGGTATCGCCACGCGGGTCGTGGTAGCCCAGCCGGCGTTCGGCGCGACGAGCGATGGCGTGGCTCGCCAGCAGCGCGCCGAGAGCCAGCGCGATCGACAGCAGCACCAGGCGCGTGGCTGCGGCTTCGCCGTCGGGCACGTGCGTGAACGAGTAGATCGCCAGCGGTAGCGTGCGCGTTTCGCCCGGAATGTTGCCGACGAAGGACATGGTGGCGCCGAACTCGCCGAGGCTGCGCGAAAAGCACAGCACGGCGCCGGCGACAATGCCGGGCAGCGCCAGCGGCAGGGTGATGCTCAGGAAGGTGTCGAGGCGCCCGGCGCCCAGCGTGTTGGCGGCGCGCTCCAGCCGCGTGTCGATCATGCGAAACGCGAGTCGCACGGGCTGCACCATGAGCGGAAACGCGACCACGGCCGAGGCCAGCACCGCGCCTTTCCAGTTGAAGGCCAGCACGATGCCGAAGTGCTGTTGCAGCCAGCCGCCGATGGGACCCTGCGTGCCGAACAGCAGCAGCAGCAGATAACCCGGCACCACCGGCGGCAGCACCATCGGCAGCTGGATCAGCGTGTCGATGAGCGCCTTGCCGGCGAATTCGCGGCGCGCCATGAGCCATGACAGCGCGATGCCGGGCGGCAGGCACAGCAGCGTCGCGCAGGCGGCCACCTTGGCGGACAGCCACAGCGCCTGCCATTCCTGCGGTGACAGCGTCATTTGCCGAGCGGAGTGAATCCGTAGCGGCGGAAGGTGGCGGCCGCATCGGGCGAGGTCTGCAGGTATTGCAGGAACGCGCGCGCTTCGCTGCCCGGCGTACCGATCAGCGCCACCGGATAGACGATGGGCTGGTGCGAGTCGTCGGGAAACGTCGCGACGACCTCGACCTTGCGGCTGATCGCGGCGTCGGTGGCGTAGACGATGCCGGCCGGGCATTCACCGCTTTCGACGAAAGCCAGCGCGTTGCGCACGTCGTCGGTGCCGACGATGCGCGGCTGCAGCGCAGTCCACCAGCCCAGGGCTTCGAGGCTCTGCCTGGCGTAGATGCCCACGGGCACGACGCCGGGCTCGCCCGTGCAGAGCTTGCCGTCGAAGGCCTTCGCGATATCGAAGGCCGGCGTCATCTGCACCTTGAACGGCCTGCCCTTGGGCGCGATGAGCACCAGCGTGTTGCCGAGCAGATCCTGGCGCGTACCGGCAGCCAGCTTGCCGCTCTGCTGCAGGCGATCCATCCAGCCCTGATCGGCCGAGAAGAACAGGTCGGCCGGCGCGCCGGCGTCGATCTGCCTGGACAGCGACGACGATGCGGCGAAGGCCATCGTCGGCGCGGCATGACCGGCCTGTTGCCACTGGGCGCCGATGTCGCTCATCGCGTTGGTCAGGCTCGCGGCGGCGAACACGCGCAGCGGCTGCGCCGGGGCCTCGGCGCCGGCCTTCGTGGCCAGCAGCAGACAGGCCGCGAGGGACAGGCGGAGCAGGGACGATGGGGACAAGCGCATGGAGACGGGAAGGCGGTTCGAGGCCGGTTTTCGCTATGCAGGTTTGTACATAACGAGCAGACTGTCAACGAGCCGGCAGCGCGCCGTATGATCCGGCGCATAACGATACAAGAGGAGAGCGACATGGGGATCGCAGCGAATGCCGCGGTGCTGCTGGTGGCCGCGTTGCACGTCTATTTTCTCGTGCTCGAAATGTTTCTTTGGGACAAGCCCACGGGGCGCCGCGTGTTCGGCCTCACGCGCGAGTTCGCGGAAGATTCCAAGCGCCTGGCAGCCAACCAGGGCCTGTACAACGGCTTCCTGGCCGCGGGCCTGGTCTGGGGCGTGACGCAGGCCTCGCTTGATTTCAAGCTGTTCTTTCTGGCCTGCGTGATCGTGGCGGGCGTCTACGGCGCGGCCACGGTGAATCGCCGCATTCTCTACGTGCAGGCGGCGCCTGCGCTGCTGGCTTTGCTGCTGGTGGTGATGGGCTGAGCGGCGTAAGCGGCTCATCGGAGCCGCGAGGCCCTAGAAGGCTCTAGAACACCTTGCGGAACGTGAGGTTGTAGCGAAACGCGCCCGTGGCCGGATGCTCGCCTTCGGCCAGCGGCAGCACGCCGTGATAGGCCAGGCGCGAGGCGCCTCCCCAGACCACGACGTCGCCATGCGTCAGTCGCACGCGACGGCTCGGTCCGCTGCGCGTGAAGCCGCCGAACACGAACGTGGCCGGCAGACCCAACGAAACCGACACGATGGGCGCACGCACGTCGCGCTCGTCGCGATCCTGGTGCAGGGTCAGCCGTGCACCGGGCGCGTAGCGATTGACCAGGCAGGCGTCGGGATGCAGTGACGCATAACCGGCGCGCTGCGCGGCGTCGGTGGCCAGTTGAGCGAACGACGCCGGCAGCGCCGGCCAGGGCTGCTGGCTCAGCGGATCGCAGGCATCGTAGCGATAGCCGCGCGTGTCGCTGACCCAGCCCAGCGGCCCGCAATTGCTCATCGCCACCGACATGCGCTTGCCGCCCGGCGTGATCAGATGCCGGAACGGGGCCTGCGCCGACACCGCCGCGACATCGAGCAGCAGTTGCGCGGCGCGCTCGCGCGCATAGCCACGCAATACCACGGCGCCGTCGGCGAGCGGCTCCAATTCATCGCGGGGCAGATCGTCGAACAGGTCGGGGCACATGCAGGCGCGACTCGGGCGAATCGCTCAGTCGGCCTGTTGCTGCAGCAAGGCACGCGCCTGCGCGGTCAGCACGTAGGTCTGGTTCCAGCCCCGCATGATCAGGCCCAGCTTTTCGAGACGGGCCAGTACCTCGAGCGGCGCGACGAGATCCTGCTGATCGCGCGCGTAAGTCTGCAGCCACACCAACTCATCAGGGGTCAAGCTTGGCTCATCCATGATCGTCCTCGACAACAACAGGATCGCACTATAGCGAGCCCACGCCGGCCTCACCGTCGTTGCAGGTTCGCTCAGGCAGGAGTCATGAAGCAGATCAGCTGCGATGTGGCGGTGATCGGTGCCGGAAGCGCGGGGCTCGCGGCGCATCATGCTGCGTCCGTCGACGGCGCCTCGGTGATGCTGATCGAATCGGGCGCGCCGGGCACCACGTGTGCGCGCGTCGGTTGCATGCCGTCCAAGCTGTTGATCGCCGCGGCGGATGTCGCACACCAGGCCGCCACTGCCAGCGTGTTCGGTGTCGAAACCGCACCCGTGCGCATCGACGGTCGTGTGGTGATGTCGCGCGTGCGCGCAGAGCGCGATCGCTTCGTGCGCTCGGTGCTACAGTCCTGCGAGCGCATTCCGCAGCACGGCAAGCTGCAGGGGCAGGCGCGCTTCGTCGATGCGCACACGCTGCAGATTGACGATCACACGCGCCTGCACGCGCGCGCCGTGGTGATCGCCACGGGTTCGCGTGCCAGCGTGCCCGACGTCTTCGCCGCCGTTGCGCATCGCGTGCTGACCAACGAATCGCTGTTCGAGCGCGACACGCTGCCCGCATCGGTGGCCGTGATTGGTGCCGGCGCCGTGGGCCTGGAACTCGGGCAGGCCCTGCATCGTCTGGGTGTGCGCACGGCGATCTTCGATCATGACGATCGCATCGGCGGGCTGCAGGACGAAACGCTCAATCGCGCGGCCCATCGCATCTTCGGGCGCGAGGTGGAACTGCATCTGGGCGTGGAGCTGGAGGTCTCGGCCGTCGACGACGGCGTGCGCCTGCAATGGTCGGGCGGTGCGGCGGAATTCGATTACGTGCTGGTCGCCGCAGGTCGTCCGCCCCGGCTCGATGAGCTGGATCTGCCTCGCAGCGGCCTGCCGCTCGATCGTCATGGCGTGCCCGAATTCGATGTGCGCACGCTGCGCTGCGCCGACCGCGACGTCTTCATCGCCGGCGATGCCGGGGCTTGGCGTCCGCTGTTGCACGAGGCGGCCGATGCGGGCGCCATCGCCGGCGCCAATGCCTTGCGTGTCGCGCGTGGACAGCCGGTGCAGGCGCAGGAGCGGCGCACGCCGCTGGCCATCGTCTTCAGCGATCCGCAGATCGCCGTGATCGGCGACACGCAGGCGCATCGCCATCGACTCGTGGGGCGCGCCGATTTCGGCGACCAGGGCCGTGCCCGTGTGATGAATCGCCACAACGGTTGCCTGCAGCTCTACGCCGATGCCGGCAGCGGTCGCATCACGGGCGCGGAACTCATCGCGCCGGCCGCCGAGCATCTGTCGCACCTGATCGCCTGGGCGGTGCAGCGGCAGGCCCGCGTCGGCGATCTGCTGAGCCTGCCGTTCTATCACCCCACGCTCGAAGAAGCGCTGCGCACGGCGCTGCGCGATCTCTGCGTGCAACTGTGCATCGCACCCGACGTGCGCGCGCACTCGATGGAATACGGCCCCGCTGTCTGAGCCGCGACGTCTGCGAGTCGGACGGTTTCAACCCGGCGGGCGCGGTTTCAGGGAATCCAGTTCCAGATGTCGGGCTGCGTGTCGAGCCAGTCGTGCGCGGCGATCTTGAGATCGTGCGTCGCGGCGTCGATGGAATAGACCGAAGCGCCGTCGGCGGCGGTGGAGTTCAGCTCGTAGCCGACCTTGCGCGCCTCGCCTTCGAGAAAGCGCAGGTAGGCGCTGATGTTGTCGTCGTAGGCCTCGACCGCGACGCGCTGATGATGTTCGATCGTCAGCGCCACCTCCCGATGCTGGGGCAGGTGGAAGGTGATCGTGGCCCTGGGCGCTGAACTCATGACGGTCTCCTGTCGTG
>JALRLM010000004.1 GCA_023254435.1 Hydrocarboniphaga sp. | reverse complement strand
TGCGAAGCTGACGGCTTCCACGCTCTCTCCCCAGGCCGCAGCCGGCAGGCTGCGGCCCAGGTCGCTGCGCACGCGTCTGCTGGTCGCGGCTTCGGCCGTGCTGACGGCGTTCTTTCTGCTGACCGGTTTCGCGCTCGAAAGCGCTTTCGGCGAAAGCGCGCTGCAGGCGCAGGAAGACAAGCTCGAAGGCCTGATCTATTCACTGCTCGCCGCCGCCGGCCCCAGCGCCAGCGGCGAGCTCAGCATCTCCCCCAACAACGCACTCGACCCTCGCCTCAAGAGCGCGGCGTCGAGCCTGCAGGCCGTGCTCTACAACGAGAGCGGCATTCCGGTCTGGCGCTCGGTGACCTTCGGCGACGTGCCGGCCGCGCCGGTGATGCCCGACGTCAACGAATGGCATTTCGAGCGCCTGGACAACCCCGACGCCTTCGCCATGAGCTTCGGCCTGCGCTGGATCGACCAGTCCGACGATCCGCGCCGCTACACCGTCACCGTCATCGAGGACGCGTCGAGCTTCAATGCCCAGCTGCGCGCCTATCGCCGCGCACTGTGGACCTGGCTCGCGGTCTGCAGCCTGGGCCTGCTCGGCGCACAGGTGCTGACGCTGCAATGGGGCCTGGCGCCGATGCGCCGGCTGATCCTGGAACTGCGCCGCATCGAAGTGGGCCATCAGGCCGAGATCCAGGCCGAATATCCCGACGAGCTGAAGCCGCTCACACAGGGTCTCAACGCGATGATCCAGAACGAGCGCAACCAGCAGACGCGCTATCGCAACGCGCTCGACGACCTGGCGCACAGCCTCAAGACGCCGCTGGCCGTCGTACAGGGCATCGTCGACGAGCCCGAAATCACCGAGCCGATGAAGCACACGCTGCGCGATCAGGTGCAGTCGATGCAGCAGATCACCGGCTACCAGCTGCGCAAGGCCGCCGCCGCCGGTCGCCGCACGCTGGCCGAGCCCATCGCCATCCGACCGCTGGCCGAAAAGCTCGCCAGCGCCGTGGGCAAGGTCTACGCGAGCCGCAACGTGAAGATCGAGATCGACATCGATCCGCAGACGCGCGTGCGCGCCGAGAGCGGCGACCTGTTCGAACTGATCGGCAATCTGCTCGACAACGCCGCCAAGTACGGCGACGGCCTGATCAAGCTCAGCATCAGGGTGACCGGCCGCACTGCCTACATCGAGGTCTCCGACGACGGTCCGGGCTTTCCCGACGATGCCGAAGAACTGCTGGGCCGCGGCGTGCGCGCCGACATGAAGAAGCCCGGCCAGGGCATCGGCCTGGCCGCGGTCTACGATCTGGTGCTGGCCTACGACGGCCAGATCGACCTCGGCCGCTCCGACTGGGGCGGCGCCAAGGTCACGGTCCGCCTGCCGGGCTGAAGCGATTGCGCTCGCCCGTGCGCCTCGCCCCCCTGGTTGCCGGTCTTGCCGCGCTCGCACTGAGTGGCTGTCTGGTCGCGCGCGTACCCGCGATGGTCGAGGCGCACGATGCGTCCAAGCGTTTCGCGGCCAAGGGCGACTGGGACACGGCACAGGCGCGCCGGCTGATCTCGGGCGGCGTGCAGCGCGAATACTGGATTGCGAAGCCCAGCGCTGCCGGCGGCAAGACATTGCCCATCGTCCTGCTACTGCATGGCGGCACGCAGACCGCTCAGGATGTCTGGGAGCAGACCAGTCTGCCGACGCTGGCGCAGAGCCAGGGCTTCATCCTGGCCGCGCCGCAAGGCATCGCCAAGCACTGGAACGACGGCCGTGGCAGCACCATCGCCGGCGATGCGGCCTCGACCGCCGACGACGTGCGCTTTCTACGCGAAGTGGTGCAGCGCCTGGTGCTCGAAGAGGGTGGCGACGCGCGATCGGTGTTCGTGATCGGCGCGTCCAACGGCGGCTTCATGGCCATGCGCCTGGCTTGCGAAGGCGGCGATCTGCTGCGCGCGGGCGCCAACGTGATTTCCAACCTGCCTGCGGCGCAGGCGCGCGGCTGCGCTAGCAGAAAGCCCCTGCCCTGGCTGTCGATGAATGGCGTCAAGGACCCGATCATCCCGTTCGCGGGCCAGGCCGAAGGCACGCTGCAACGCGGCCAGCCACAGCCGGCGCTGCTGTCGGCCGACGCCACGTTCGCGTTCTGGGCCGACCGCGCGGGCTGCCCGGCGACGGTGACGACGCAGGCGATCAGCAAGACGGTGCAGAAGCGCACGCGCAGCGGATGCAGCGGCGGCACGCGATCGGAGCAATACGTGTTCGCCGAAGCCGGCCACGTCTGGCCCGGGCTGGCGATCACGCGGCCGCTGGCGTCCTACTGGATCGGCGGCACCAATCTCGACGTCGATACCGGCGCGGCGGCCTGGGCGTTCTTCAGCGCCACGCTGGCGCGCTGAATCGCCCGTCGCTCACAGCGGCGGCGGCACGCGCAGGAAGTGCTCGCGGTAATAGCGCAGCTCGGCGATCGAATCGCGAATGTCGTTGAGCGCCAGGTGCGTCGAATCCTTGGAGAAGCCGCGCGCGATCTCGGGCGTCCAGCGCGTGCACAGCTCCTTGAGCGTGGACACATCGAGATTGCGGTAGTGAAACATGCGCTCCAGCGCCGGCATGTAGCGCGCCAGGAAGCGACGATCCTGGCAGATGGAGTTGCCGCACATGGGCGAGCGTCCCGGCACCACCCATTGCTTGAGAAAATCCAGCGTCTGCGCCTCGGCCTGGCCTTCGCCGATCAGGCTGTCGCGCACGCGCTTGGTCAGGCCCGAGTTGCCGTGCTGGCGCGTGTTCCATTCATCCATCGCCGCGAGCTCGTCGTTGGACTGATGGATGGCGATCACCGGCCCTTCGGCCAGCACGCGCAGATGGACGTCAGTGACGACAGTGGCGATCTCGATGATGCGGTGACGCTCCGGGATCAGCCCGGTCATTTCGAGATCGATCCAGATCAGGTTGCTGGCGTTGGCGGTCATGTTCGTGGTCTTGTTTTGCACGCAGGGTAACAAAGCCGGCCGTCTTCATGTCACGTGCGCTTCACGCGGAGCGGCCGGCGCGCGTGCTAACGTGCCGCCAAGACGCCCAGGAGACGGCAGCGATGCACGACACTCACGGTGATGCTCCTGCAAACAAGGACGGCCTCGCCGTCAGCGGCACGCTCGCGGCCATCGGCCATACGCCGCTGGTGCAACTCACGCGGCTCGATACCGGCCCCTGCCAGCTGTTCGTCAAGCTCGAAAGCCAGAATCCCACGGGCTCGATCAAGGACCGCATCGGCCTGTCGATGATCGAGACGGCCGAACGCGAGGGACGCATCAGGCCCGGCGATACGTTGATCGAAGCCACCGCTGGCAATACCGGCCTGGGCCTGGCCCTGGTCGCGGCGCAAAAGGGCTACAAGCTCATCCTGGTGATTCCCGACAAGATGGCTCAGGAGAAGATCCTGCACCTGCGCGCGCTGGGCGCGCAGACGCGCATCACGCGCAGCGACGTCGGCAAGGGGCATCCGGAGTATTACCAGGACATCGCCGAGCGCCTGTCGCAGCAGATACCGAACAGTTTCTACGTCAACCAGTTCGCCAACCCGGCCAATCCGCTCGCGCACGAAACCACCACCGGGCCCGAGATCTGGGAGCAGATGCAGCATCGTCTCGATGCGGTGGTCGTCGGCGTCGGCAGCGGCGGCACGCTGACCGGGCTGTCGCGCTACTTCGCGCGCGTGGCGCCGAAACTGCAGATGGTGCTGGCCGATCCCAAGGGCTCGATCCTCGCCGACATCGTGCAAACCGGCGCGCCGCGCAAGCCGGCGGGCAGCTGGCTGGTCGAAGGCATCGGCGAGGACTTCGTGCCGCCCAACTGCGATCTGTCGCGCGTGCGCCACGCCTACGAAATCGGCGACGCCGAGAGTTTCCACACCGCGCGCGAACTGCTGGCCAAGGAAGGCCTGCTCGGCGGATCGAGCACGGGCACGCTGCTGGCCGCGGCGCTGCGCTATTGCCGCGAACAGACCACGCCGCAGCGCGTCGTCACCTTCGTCTGCGACAGCGGCAACAAGTACCTGAGCAAGATGTACAACGACTTCTGGATGTTCGAGCAGGGCCTGCTCGATCGGCCACGCCAGGGCAATCTGCTGGACCTCATCGTGCGCCGCTACCAGGAAGGCGGTGCGGTGACGCTGTCGCCCGACGACAGTCTGCTGCAGGCTTATCGGCGCATGAAACTGTTCGACGTTTCGCAATTGCCGGTCATGGACGGCGATCGCGTGGTCGGCATCCTCGATGAATCCGATCTGCTCGTGCACGTACAGGCCGCGCCCGAGCGCTTCAAGGAGCCCGTGTCCACCGCGATGGTCTCGCGCGTCGAAACCATCGCCGTCGATGCGCCCATCGCCAACCTGCTGCCGGTGTTCCAGCGCGATCACGTCGCCGTGGTGGCCGACGGCACGCGCTTCGTCGGCCTGATCACCAAGATCGACCTGCTCAACTATCTGCGCCAGCAGATCGGCTGAAGAACCCAATGACCAAGAACGAACCAGACGCTTTCGCCACGCGCGTGATCCACGCCGGCCAGACGCCCGATCCGTCCACGGGCGCGATCATGCCGCCGATCTACACCACCTCGACCTACGTGCAGTCGTCGCCCGGCGTGCATCAGGGCTTCGAGTATTCGCGCTCGCAGAACCCCACGCGCTTCGCCTACGAGCGCTGCATCGCCGACCTCGAAGGCGGCTCGCGCGCCTATGCCTTCGCCTCGGGCCTCGCCGCCACCTCGACGCTGCTCGATCTGTTCGCGCCGGGCGACCACATCGTCGCCAGCGACGATCTCTACGGCGGCAGCTACCGATTGTTCGCGCGCGTGCGTCAGCAATCGGCGGGCCTGCGCTTCTCGTTCGTCGACATGCGCGATACCGCCGCTGTCGAAGCGGCCGTCGAAACGCGCACGCGCATGATCTGGGTGGAGACGCCGACCAATCCCATGCTCAAGCTGGCCGACCTGGCCGCCATCGCCGGCATCGCGAAGCGGCACGGCGTGCTCGCGGCGGCCGACAACACCTTCGCCAGCCCTTATCTGCAACGCCCCATCGAGCAGGGCTTCGACCTGGTGATGCACTCGGCCACCAAGTACATCAACGGCCATTCCGACGTCGTCAACGGCCTGCTGATCGCCGGCGACCGGCCCGAGATCGCCGAGCGCCTGGGCTTTCTGCAGAACGCGGTCGGTGCCGTGGCCGGGCCGTTCGATTCGTTCATGGCCCTGCGCGGCGTCAAGACGCTGGCCGTGCGCATGCAGCGACATTGCGAAAACGCACTGGAACTCGCGCGGTGGCTGGAGGCTCATCCCAAGGTTGCTCGCGTGCATTACCCGGGGCTGGAATCGCATCCACAGCACGCGCTGGCGCGCCGCCAGATGCGCGATCCGCGCACGGGCGAGCCGGCCTTCGGCGGCATGATCTCGGTGGACCTGGCCACCGATCTGGCCGGCAGCCGGCGCTTCCTGGAGTCCTGCTCGCTGTTCTCGCTGGCCGAGTCGCTGGGCGGCGTCGAAAGCCTGATCGAGCATCCCGCGATCATGACCCACGCCAGCGTGCCGGCCGCGAATCGGGCCGCGCTGGGCATCAGCGACTCGCTGTGCCGGCTCTCGGTCGGCATCGAGGATGTCGGCGATCTGCGACACGATCTCGGGAATGCCTTGAGCCGAGTCTGAGGTCGGTCTCCCCGCCGGCATGGGAAATTGCTACTGAGTGGTTTTCCGCGCATCGAACGGGTTGTTTGCTTACAAAGCATTCGGCATTCTTCGCATATCTGATCGACGGTACCCCCCGACCGACGATCGGAGTTTCATCTGACTCTCTGTTGTTCAAGGAAGACGACCGTCTCACGCTGGCCTCCCGGCACAGGCGGTCCTGTCACGCGAAGCCGGTGTCTGACCCGGCGCCGGCTTCGCGCCGACAGTTTCACAGGATGTAGGCAGCGGCGCTTTGCGCCCGTCGCCGGCGAGGCCGACAGAACTCGCGTTGATGACTTTCATTGACCCGGAGACCGTCGTGATTCGCCTGTTGTGCTGCCTGCTGCTCTCGCTGACCACCCTCGCCTGCTCGCATCAGGGCAGTTCGAATCCGCATCGCACCAACCAGCCGGCCAAGGTCGTCGGCGGCCTGCGGCCCGAACAAGTCCAGATGGCGATCGAGCGCAACATGCTCGTGCTCGAAAGCGCGCTCAACGACAACTGGCCCGGTCGCGGCAAGGTGCAGATGAGCTTCGTGGTCACGCCCGACGGCTTTCCGAATTCGATCAGCGTCGTCGGCACCGACTTCAACAATCCCGAATTCGAAACCGCGCTGCTCGGCGCCGTGCGCCGCATGAGCTTCCCCGAAGCCAAGTCGGCCACCTACGTGCGCGCCTACCCGATGTACTTTCAGTAAGCATCGATTCCAGGCCATCGCCGCGGTTTACTTCCGCCCGGCGAAGTCGCAGGATCGCGGGCCCTGACGGAGGTGCCCGATGACCCAGCTCACCGAGAAGCGTTGCGTCCCCTGCGAGGGCGGCATCCCCGC
>JALRLM010000001.1 GCA_023254435.1 Hydrocarboniphaga sp. | reverse complement strand
CACTTCGGGCAGCGCAGCGGACAACTCACTGCCGGTGTCGCGCGTGGCCAGCGAGCGCATGAAGATGTTGTGTTTGCCTTCGGTCCAGGGCTCGATCGCGTTCATGCGAATGCGGTCGCCCAGCAGCGCGCCGCCGGTGCGCTTGCGCGAAGGGTCGATGGAGATGATGGCTACCTTGAGCGCATCGTCCTGGTCCAGGCGCAGGCGCAGCACCAGCTCGTCAGTCAGCGAGGACTTGCCGGCGCCGCCGGTGCCGGTGATGCCCAGCGACGGTGTCTTGATGTCGGCCGCGGCTTCGCGGATGGCCTGCTTGACGTCGTCGGAGTACGCGCCGTTCTCGATCGCGCTGATGACGCGCGCCAGTTCGCGACGATCGCCCGAGCGCAGCGCATCGACGGCCTGGGCGGCCTTGGGTGCGTACTGGGTGAGGTCGTAGTCGCAGCCCTGGATCACATCGTTGATCATGCCCTGCAGGCCCATGATCGCGCCGTCCTCAGGCGAGTACAGGCGCGTCACGCCGTACTCCATGAGCTCCTTGATCTCCGTGTTGACGATCACGCCGCCGCCGCCGCCGTAGACCTTGATGTTCTCGCCGCCATTGGCGCGCAGCAGGTCGATCATGTAGCGGAAGTATTCGTTGTGGCCGCCCTGGTAGCTGGTGATGCACAGGCCCTGGACGTCTTCCTGCAACGCGGCGTTGACGATCTCGCCGACCGAGCGGTTGTGGCCCAGGTGGATCACTTCGGCGCCGGTGCTCTGCAGGATGCGGCGCATGATGTTGACGGTGGCGTCATGGCCGTCGAACAACGAGGCCGCGGTGACGAAACGGACCTTGTTCTTGGCCTTGTAGGCCGCCGGCTTGGCATGCATGGAAAGGTCGGTCATGGCGCTGGACGTCGCGGTTGGGGACTCGTCGGCGATTCTAGAAAGCACCCGGCGCAGGGCCGATGTCGAAAATCGCCAAACGCAATGAGAGAATCCGTCACCGAACCATGGACTTGGGAGCTTCCTCTGAAGCCGTCATCGCGCCACCCCGCATCGAGCATTGAATCGCATCGCGAGCCGAAGCCGGCGGCCGAAACGGCGACCGATCGTGTCGCCGAGGCAGTATCGATCGCCTTTGTCCGCCAGGCACTGCAAGCCGCGGCACGCGGCGGCCACCCGGCCGCGCCGCTGCTGGCTATTGCGCAGATCGAGCCCGAGCTCGTGGAAGACGCCGCCTCGCGTGTGTCGCCGACGGCGCTGGGCAGCTTGTGGCTGGCAACGGCGCGCGTGCTGGACGACGAGTTCTTCGGACTGGACTCGCGGCGCATGAAAGTGGGCAGTTTCGCCACGCTGGCACGCTTCGGCCTGCAGGCGCGCAACCTGCGCGAGGCGCTGCTGAGCATCGCGCAGTTCTTCCGCATCCTGCTCGACGACACACGCGTGGAGTTTTCGCAGACGCCCGAGGAGGCCGTGATCCAGTTCGTGGAGACGCCCGGCCGTCTGTCGGTGGATCGCGTGTTCGCGCACGAGACGCTGCTCGTGCTGATTCACGGCCTGGCCT
>JALRLM010000558.1 GCA_023254435.1 Hydrocarboniphaga sp. | reverse complement strand
GTTCGCCGACGACTGGGAGCGCCAGTTGCGCGACAGCCCCATCAACGCGTCCTTCTTCGGCGATACCCGCTACAACAACCGCTGGGACGACCTGTCGCCGGCCGGCTTCGAGGCCCGCCTGCAGGGCAGCCAGGCGGCGCTGCAGAAACTCGAGGCCATCGACCGCAGCAAACTGTCGGCCGACGATCAGCTCAACTACGACCTGTTCAAGCAGATGACGCTCGAGGGCGAGGAGGCCTATCGCCACGGCAGCCACCTGCGCCCCATGGACCAGCGCGGCGGGCTGCAGACCGCCAACGAAATCCTCGAGTCGATCCGCCTCGAGAAAACCCGCGACTACGAGGATTGGCTCGCGCGCCTGGAGGCTTTCGGGGTCGTCACCGACCAGACCATCGAGCTCATGAAGGCCGGCCTGCACCAGGGCCGCGGCGTTCCGCGCATCCTGCTGCAGCGCGTCTCGGTGCAGATCAAGAACCAGATCGTCGCCGATCCGCTCGCGAGCCCCTATTACGCCCCGTTCAAGAACTTTGCCGACGGCGTGCCCGAAGCCGATCGCGAACGCCTGCGCACCGCCGCGCAGGCGGCGATCCGCGACACCGTGATTCCGGCCTACAAGCGCCTGCAGGACTATTTCGACAAGGTCTACCTGCCGGCCTCGCCGCTGTCGCCCAGCCTGTCGGCCCAGCCGGGCGGCGCCGACTTCTACGCCTTCCTGGTGCGTCAGCACACCACCACCTCGCTGACGCCGGATCAGATCCACGAGATCGGCCTCAAGGAAGTGGCGCGCATCCGTGCCGAGATGGAAAAGATCCGCGAGCAGGTCGGCTACAAGGGCGACCTGCTGGCCTTCTTCCAGCACCTGCGTACCGACCCGAAGTTCTTCTACAAGGACCCCAACGATCTGCTGGCGGCCTACAGCGTGATCGCCAAGCGCATCGACCCCGAGCTGGTGCGCCTGTTCGGCAAGCTGCCGCGCACGCCCTACGGCGTGCGGGCGATCCCGGAAACCTCGGCGCCCGATGTCACCACGGCCTACTACTACCCACCCGGCAGCGACGGCCTGCGCGCGGGCTACTACTACGTGAATCTGTACAAGCCCGAGACGCGGCCGAAATGGGAGATGGAGGCACTGACCGCGCACGAGTCCGTGCCGGGCCATCACCTGCAGATCGCACTGCAGCAGGAGCTCGGCGAGATGCCGGCTTTCCGCAAGTACGCGGCCGGTTTCACCGCCTACGTCGAGGGCTGGGGCCTGTACTCCGAATCGCTGGGCGGCGAACTGGGCCTATACAAAGACCCGTACTCGCGCTTCGGCCAGCTCACCTACGAAATGTGGCGCGCGGTACGCCTGGTGGTGGACACCGGCCTGCACGCCAAGGACTGGACGCGCGACCAGGCCATCGACTACTTCAAGGCCAATGCGCCCAAGACCGAGCTCGACATCGTCAACGAGATCGACCGCTACATTTCCATGCCGGGCCAGGCGCTGGCGTACAAGATCGGCGAACTCAAGATCAAGGAGCTGCGTGCCCGCGCCGAACAGCGCCTGGGCGAGCGCTTCGACATCCGCGCCTTCCACGACGCCGTGCTGGCCTCGGGTGCGGTACCGCTCAATATCCTGGAACAGCGCATCGATGCCTGGATCGACGGCCAGCTGCCGCCGCCTGCGGCTCAAGCGACCGGCACATAAGGGAAATTGCCCAGTTACCACCGGCCGGCCTGAGCTAGACTCCGGACTCTCCGCCCCTTTCGTCGGCGCCCACCGCCGCTGGAACAGAAAGCTCATGACGTTCAAATTCGCCCGCACCGGCTTCGCTGCCGGACTCGCTGCCCTCGTGTTCGCCACCGGCGCCCTGGCCGCCGATCCGGCACCGGCCACGGCCGTGGAAGCCGATGTCGCCGCCGGCCTGCCGGCCCTCAATCCCGCCAAGGCCAGCGTCGAGCAGATTCAGGCCTGCAGCCGCGCCAACCTGGCCGCCAAGGGTTCGCTGCGCGACGTGACGCTGAAGTCCAAGGGCCGTGACGGCAAGGAGCGCACGCTCAAGCTCAAGCTGTTCTGGAAGCCCGCCAAGGGCAGCGGCGAAGGCCGCCTCAACGCCCGCGTGGTCGAGCCCAAGGAAGTCGCCGGATCGAGCTACCTGCTGATCGAGGCGCAGCCCAAGGAGCAGCTGTACTTTTACCTGCCGGCCGCCAACAAGGTGCAGCAGGTCAGCAGCGACGACCTGACGCGTCCGCTGTGGGGGACCGATCTGTCGTACAACGACCTCAAGCAGCTGCAGGGCCTGGCCGTGTCGGGCACCACCAAACGCGCCGGCGACGAGGTCATCGAGAGCCGCAAGACCTACGTGCTCGAAACCAAGCTGGCCGACGCCACGCCGCAGTACTCCAGCCTCAAGTCCTACGTCGACCAGCAGAGCTGCGTGCCGCTGAAGACCGACTTCCTCGACAAGAAGGGCAAGGTCGTCAAGACGCTGGACGCCGACGCCAAGACGCTGAGCCAGCTCGACCCCTACTGGTTCGTGACGGCCTACACGCTCAAGGATCTGTCGCGTGGCACGCAGACCGCCATCGAGCTGTCGGACATCTTCCTGCTCGAGCAGCTCAGCGAGAAGAACTTCGATCCGACCAGCTTCTACCTCGCCAACGAGTAAGCGCGGCAAATCACCGCATCACGGGGGAGCGCGAACATGGATAGCAAGCGCGTGCTGGCAACGGCGGCACTGCTGGCGGCAGCCGGCCTGATGTCGGCCTGCGCGACGGTGGAAACCCTGAGCACGGCCGAACGCGGCAGCCCGAGATTCTTCTCGGGCACGCGGCTGGACGTCGCGACCTTGAGCGGCGATTCCAACGCCATGACGCGCTTCGACCGGTACGACATGGCGGCATCGCCCTATCCGGCGCTCGACCTGCCGCTGAGCTTCGCCGCCGATGTGGTGATGTTGCCCGCCGTTGTCGGATTCACCCTCACCGGCATGAGTAGCGGCAGCAGGCCCGTCAGCATCGACTGAGCCGAGCCTGCACGATGTCGTCCGCGTCCATCGGAGAAGGTGAGCGGCGCGCCGGCATCGCCGCGCGGCTGGCGCGTCATCCCTGGCTCGTCATCGCCATCGCCGTGGCGCTGACGCTGGCCTCGCTGCTGCAGCTGGTCGACTTCGGGCAGCGCCGGCTGCGGCTGGACATCGACCCCTCGCTGGACCCGCTGATCGCGCCCAACCTGCCGGCGACGCCGGTCGACGAAGCCGTGCACGCGCGCTTCGGCGCGCCCGACGACACCGTGCTGGTGCTGTTCCAGTCCGACAACGTCTACAGCCCCGATTCGCTGGGCCGCATCGACGCGCTGACCAAGTCGCTGCAGAAGATCGACGACGTCGCCGAAGTGCAGTCGCTGACCAGCGTCGCGCTGCCGCGCAGCGGCGACGGCCGCCTGAGCCTGCGGCGGCTCACATCCGACGAATACGGCGACGACCGCCTGCTCGAGGAACTGCGCCGCAACATCGACACCGATCCGCTGCTGCGCGGACAGCTGGCCACGCTCGACGGCCGCTCGGCCGCGATCCGCGTCAGCCTGTCGACCACCAGCGATCGCGAGACGCTGGAGTCGGGCGTCGCCGAAGCCATCGTCTACACCGCGCACGCGCTGCAGAGCGAGGGCATCCGCATTTCGGTCACCGGCATGCCCATCGTGCGCGACGCCACCAGCCGCACGGTGATCGAGCAGCTGCGCTGGACGGTGCCGGCGATCACGCTGCTGCTCACGGGCCTGCTGGCGCTGGCGTTCCGATCCTGGCGCGGCGTGTGGCTGCCGCTGGTCACCATCGGCCTGTCGCTGCTGTGGACCATGGCCACGCTGTCGGCCATCGGCAAGCCGCTGAACCTCATCACCAGCCTGGCGCCGCCGCTGCTCGCCACCATGGGCCTGGCCTACTGCGCGCACGTGCTGACCGAGTTCGAAGCCCTGCTGCGCGAGCCGCAGCTGCGCGACCGGCAGCGCCGCATCGCCGTGCTGCTCAAGGAGATCGCCGGGCCCGTCACGCTGACCGGCGTCACCACCGGCGTCGGCTTGCTGGCGTTGCTGACCAACGATCTGCCGGCGATCCGCGAGTTCGCGCTGCTGTCGACGCTGGGCGTGTTCTACACCGTCATTCTCGTGCTCACTTTCGTGCCGGCCATGCTCGGCCTCACGGTGCGTCGCGCGCCGCGCAAGGCCCTGCCCGGCAATGCCGCCTTCGAGCGCGGTGCGCTGCTGCTGGGCCGCTTCGACATCCGCTTTCGCCGCGGCATTCTGTGGACCGCGACCATCATCGGCCTGCTGGCGATATTCCTGAGCCTGCGCATCACCGTGGGCGATCGCTTCGTCGGCGCGTTCTCCGAAAAGTCCGAGGTGCGCGAGGACTACGAACGCGTCAACGAAGCCCTGCACGGCGTGACGCCGCTGTCGATCTATGTCGAGGGCGCAGTGCCAGGCCAGTTCCTGGAGCCGCAAAGCCTGCAGATGCTCGACGAGCTCGAGGACTGGCTGCGCCAGCAGCCCGAAGTCGGCTCGGTGACGGGCCTTGTCGATCACCTGCGCTCGCTCAATCGTACGCTGACCGGCCAGCAGGGCGGCGAGCTGCCCGCGACGCGCGAACTGGTGAGCCAGCTGCTGTTCTTCGGCGACACCGAAACGCTGTCGCAATTCGTCGACAGCGATCAAGAGACCACGCTGATCAACCTGCGCCTGACCGTCGACGACACCGCCGACATCGCCGCCGTGCTCGCACGCATCGATGCGCGGCTGGAGCAGTTCCCGCGCAGCCTGCACGCGCAGACCAGCGGCCAGGCCGTGCTCATGACGCAGTCGGTCGATCGCGTCACCTCGGGGCAGCTGGAGAGCATCGCGCTGGCGCTGTTCGTGATCTACCTGTGCTTGTCGCTGCAGTTCGCCTCGCTGTGGATCGGCCTGCTCGCCTCGCTGCCCACGCTGCTGCAGACCGCGCTGTACTTCGGCGCGCTGGGCCTGTTCGGCGTCAAGCTCAACGCCACCACCAGCCTCGTCGAATGTCTGGTGCTGGGCCTGGCCGTGGACGACACCATCCACTACCTGGCGCGCTTCAACGCCGCCGCGCGCCGCACCGCCTCGGAGACCACGGCCGCGGTCGCCGCACTGTCGGCCGTACTGCGCCCGATCACGCTGACCAAGGCCATTCTCGCCACGGGCTTTCTCGTGCTGGTCACCGGCGATCTGCAGAATCAGGTGCTGTTCGGCTGGCTGGCCGCGTTCACGCTGATCGCCGCCTGGCTCGTCGACGTGTTCGTGACGCCGGCCTTCATCAGCGGCGTGCGCATCGTCACGCTGTGGGACAGCCTGCGCCTGAACCTGGGTCGCAACGTGCAGCAGACCATCCCGCTGTTCTCGGGCCTGTCGGCACGACAGTCCAAGCTGTTTGCGCTGATGTCGCGCGTAGAGATGATCCCGGCCGGCGTGCTCGCGCTACGCGAAGGCGACGACGGCGGCGACGTCTACGTGGTCATCGACGGTCGCCTGGTGGCCTGGACGCAGCGTGGCGGCGAACGCGTGCCGCTCAACACCTTCAAGCGCGGCGACGTCTTCGGCGAAGCCGGCTACTTCGGCCAGAAGCGCACCGCCAACGTCGAAACCCTGACCAAGGTCCGCGTGCTGCGCTTCGACGACGCCGACCAGGAACGCATCTGCCGCCGCCACCCCAAACTCGCCGCACGCATTTTCCTGAACCTCAATCGGATTCAGGCGGAACGCAGGAGTCGGCCGGAACCGCTGGAGCTGGAAGCCGAAGGGATCTGAGCCCTGGAGTTGGGGCTGGCTTTCACACCTGATGCCCTAACTTCGAATATTCGGCGACTCGCCCTCGCGCGGTGAATAGCCCTGCCGCTGCAGCCAATCGCGCAGCGCATAGCCCGTTCCCGCCGGCCAGTACACCACGTCGTCGAAGGCGACGTGCTTCCAGTCGTCGAGCTCTTCGTTGAGCTTCACCGTGCCGCGCGCCGGTACGTGGTAGGCGATCAGCAGCTGGTTCTTGCGGAAGAAGTCGTACAGGCCGATGAAGTTCGCGCCTAGCGGTTCCAGGCCCAGCTCTTCTTCCACCTCGCGCTGCACGCCGATTTCGGGGCTTTCGCCGGCTTCGAGAAAGCCGGTGATCAGCGCGTAGAAGTGGCGCGGCCAGGCGACGTTGCGGGCGAGGATGATCTTGCCTTCGTGCTCGACGACGGCGGCGACCACGGGCACGGGGTTGTCCCACAACACGAAGCCGCAGCGTGCATCGTCGCAGCACAGGCGATCGCGCCCGCCGACGGGCATCACGGTCAGCGGACGCGTGCATTGCGGACAGAAGCGATAAGTCGACGACAGGCTCATGAGGCGGCTCGTTCGGATGTCGGTTCTTGGGTGTGGCCGTCCTGCCTTGCAGCCGGCAGCACGGCGGCATAGGTGCCCTTGAGCTGCACGCCGTCGGCATCGCCCGCGGCGATGCGCGTGTACAGCTCGATGCGCGCGCGGCCGCGCTGACGCAGGCGGCTCACGAACTCGTCCCAGCCGGCTTCGGGCCGCCGCGTTTCGGCCACCAGATCCTCGGTCACGGGCTGCAGGTAGCCAATCTCGGTCTTCTGCACGACCAGGGCGGCGTCCAGGCCTTCGGCCTGCAAGGCCACGTGCAGCAAGGCCCAGCCCGACAGGATGCCGACCAGCGCCAGCGAACCGCCGAAGGCGGTCTGGTGATGGTTGCGGTTGATGGCCAGCGGCGCGTGCAGCACCACGCGCTCGGGTGCGGCGTGCAAGGCGGTCAGCTCCACACTGGGCAGCAGCGGGATGCTGTGGCGCAGAAAGCGCGTGAGGTCTTCGGGCGTCATGCCGCGAGCATAGACCATGCGTCAGCGGATCGACCGGGCCGACCGGCGAGCACGTCGACCCCTGCGCGCTGCTCTATATTGCCGGCTCATGGACATCCGCCCGGTGCTCGCTCAGACCCCGCTGCTGGCCGGCATCGAGCCTGCGGCGCTCGACGAGCTGGCGCGGCATTGCACGGTTTGCGTCTTTCGCAGCGGGCAGACGGTGTTCGACATCGGCATGCCGGCCAACGCTTTCTACATCGTCGCCATCGGCCGCCTGCGCGTGGACAACGCCGATGGCAGCCTGCGCGGTGAAGTGGGCCTGCACGAATGCGTGGGCGAGATCGGCGCGCTGTCGGGCCGCGCGCACAGCGGCCACGTCTACGCGGTGCGCGACAGCTACCTGCTGCGCATCGACCGCGAGCGCCTGCTGAGCTTCACGCAGCAGCATCCGGCCGCCTTGCTGCGACTCACGCAGGTGGTCATCGATCGCCTGCAGCTGCGCCACACGCCGGCTTCGCTGGCCAACGCCAAACGGCCGCGCTGCCTGACGTTGATCGCGGCGACGCCCGACATCGACACCGCCGAACTCGCCCGCCTGCTGCGCGGCCCGCTGACCGAATGCGGCAACGTCGGCATCGTCGATGCGCATCGCGTCGACACCGCCATCGCGCCGGGCATGTCGCAGGCACTGCAGGACGACGCCAACGCCGACCGTCTGGTGCGCCTGCTGCATGCGGGCGAAACCCAGTTCCGCCATCTGCTCTATCTGGCCGATGCGCAGCCCAGCGCCTGGTCGGCACGCTGCCTGCGCCAGTGCGATCGCGTGCTGGTGGCGGTGTCGGCGCGCACGCCGCCGCATCGCACGCACATGCTGGAGCTGCTGCGCGACCTGCAGCTGCGCGTGCCGGTGGAGCTCATCATGCTGCGCGCCGACGGCGCCGAAGCCGAGCACGTGATGGCCTGGCGCGAGCTGTGCGGCGCACGCGCGCATTACTTCCTGCGGCCCGGACACGAGGGCGACGCGGCGCGCATCGCACGCAGCCTCACGGGCCGCGCGCTGGGCCTGGTGCTGGGTGGCGGCGGCGCGCGCGGCTTTGCGCACATCGGCCTGCTGCGCGCGCTGCAGGAGCTGCGCATGCCGCTCGACGCGCTGGGTGGCAGCAGCATGGGCGCCTTCGTCTCGGGCCTGGCCGCGCAGGGCCTGGACTGGCAGCAGATCCTGGAGATCGCGCGCGAGACCTTCGTCAAGCGCAAGCTGCTCAACGACTATCTGGTGCCGCGCGTGGCGCTGATTCGCGGTCGCAAGTTCTTCAAGCAGATGGAGGCGGTGTTCGGCGAGCAGCAGATCGAGCATCTGCGCACGCCCTACTTCTGCGTGAGCACCAACCTGACCCGCGGCAAGGCCATGGTGCACGACCGCGGGCCGATGCCGGTGTGGATCGCCACCAGCATGGCGGTGCCCGGCGTGGCGCCGCCGGTGGTCTGGCAGGGCGATCTGCTGGTCGACGGCGCGGTGGTCAACAGCCTGCCCACCGACGTCATGCAGGAGCTGGAGCGCGGACCCATCATCGCCTCCGACGTGTCGACCGAAGGCGCGCTGATGATGCCCGGCGTCGAAGGCCCCGACGGCGATGCCGTGCTGCGCTGGACGCCGATGGCCGACAGCGACGCGCTGCGGCCGACGCTGGTGTCGATCCTGTTCCGAACCGCGACGCTGACCAGCGAATCGGGCGTGCGCCAGCGTGCGCAGCGCGCCGACGCCTATCTGCGCCTGCCGGTGTCGGGCGTGGCGCTGTTCGACTGGAAGCGGCTCGACGAAGTGGCGCAGCGCGGCTACGAGTTCGCGATGCAGAAGCTGCCACAGCTGCAGAGCCAGTTGCAGGCCTGTCCGCTGTAGAGCGCCACCGGCGTCCGGCGTCTCGCAGCGACGGCGCTGGATGGCCGCTTGCGCGGCCATCACATTGCAGGGCGCGGGAATCGCCTGCGCTGCGGCCAGGGCTAGGGTTGGCCGCCCGCTTTCGCAGCGCCCGAGCGCAGCAGTGTCTCCAGCGCATCGCCGAACGCATCCCAGTTGAGCCGCTCGCGATAGCGCGCGCGGGCGTCGTCGCACATCGCCAGATAGCGCGAGCGATCCGCGAACAGCGTGGCGATGCGGGCGGCCATCGCGCTCGCATCGGTGCCGGGTGCGAACAGCAGGCCGGTGCGATCGTCGTCGATGATGGTCGGCACCCCGTGCACGGCGTAGCTCACGGCCGGCAGCGCGAAAGCCGCAGCCTCGCAATAGCTCAGGCCGTAGCACTCGGCGCGCGTGGGCATCAGCAGCAGGTGCGAGCTCGCGAACAGCTCGGCCAGCCGCGCGGCCTGCTCGGGCCGCGTGCGATCGAGAAAGCCGTGAATCTGCACCCACTGGCGATCGGCGTCCGACAGCGGCGGATCACAGCCGACGATGTTGAGGCGCGCGAGCACGCCAGCGCCGTTGAGCCGACGCGTGACCTCGACAGCGATGTCGCCGCCCTTGCGCAGCCAGTCGCGGCCGACGAACAGCAGTTCGAGCCGGTCGGAGGCGCGCTCGCGTACCGCCGCGCGCAAGGCCTCTTCGCTGGTCGTCGGCGCCCAGTTGGCGCCGAACGGCAGCACGTGCGCGCGTGCGGCGTCGATGCCGTACAGGCGCTGCGCCTCGTCGCGGGCCCAGTCCGAGCAGACCACGAGCCCGGCCAGGTTTTTCGCAGCCTTAGCTTCGCGAGCGACGAAGTTCGCCGAGTTGACCGGCTTGCGCCAGTAGCCCTTGTAGGCCTGCATCCACGCGATCCACGGCGCGTCGGTGAGCATGTAGTTGGGAACGTCGGGCTGGTAATACGCCAGGCCCTGGCTCGAGATGCTCAGCAGCACGTCGGGTTGGTGCCGTTCCACGGCCTGCTTCAGCTCGTCGCCAAAGCGCCGGAGCGCCGGCGGCGTCAGCCAGATCTGCCACCACGGCGGCTTGCCGCCGCAGAGCAGACGCAGCGCCAGATGCAGCGGCGTGCGACGCGGCGGCGCGTAATGCAGCACCGAGACGCGCTCGAACCGCCGTTGCAACTGCGTCAGTACGGCGTGCGGCGTGCCGCTCCAGGCATGCGGGTCGGTAGGGTCGTCGAACGAAGCCAGCAGCACGTGCATCGAGGGTTCTTGTTCAGCGGCGGCGTGGGCGAGCTTACGGCATCGCGGCCGGTGCCAGTGCCGCCGCGCGGCACGGCTGCTGCGTGTGGGGCAAGCTATGCCATCGCTGCCGACGGCAGCCCCGACGTTCTCAGGATGTGAGCATGCGCAATCTGCTGTGGCCGGCCGCCTTCATGGCCGGCGTCACCGCGCTGGCCGCCCAGGCTGGCGAACTCGCCTACCCGCCGTCGCCCAAGGGCGACCATGTGGACGTCTATCAAAGCCCGGCGGGTCCGGTCGCGGTGGCCGATCCGTATCGCTGGCTCGAGGACCTCGACGCGCCGCAGACCCGGCAATGGGTGGAGGCGCAGAACGGCCTGACCCTGCCCTTCCTGGGTCGCCTGCCCGAGCGCGCCGGCTTCGCCCGAAACCTGTCGACGCTGTGGAACTACGAGCGCTACGAAATTCCGACCAAGGTCGGCGATCGCTACTTCTACACGCGCAACGACGGCCTGCAGAACCAGGGCGTGCTCTACGTGCAGCAGGGCAAAGCCGCGCCGCGCGTGCTGCTGGACCCCAACACGCTGTCGGCCGACGGCACGGTGGCGCTGGCGAACTATGCGGTGTCGCCCGACGGCCGCTGGCTGGTCTATGCCACCGCCACGGCCGGCTCGGACTGGAACGAGTTCCGCATCCGCGACGTCGCCACCGGCGCCGACCAGCCCGAGGTGCTCGACCGCATCAAGTTCTCGTCGGCCGAGTGGACGAAGGACGGCAAGGGCTTTTTCTATTCGCGCTATCCGGCCCAGGCCAAGCGCGATGCCACCGACAATGAGGCGGTGTTCGACGGCCTGGCCAACCAGAAGATCGTCTACCACCGCGTCGGCACGCCGCAGAGCGAGGATCCGCTGGTGTACGAGCGCCCGGATCAGCCCAAGTGGTTCGTGGGCGGCGAGCTGACGCCCGATGGTCGCTATCTGGTCATCACGCTGCGCCCCGGTTCGGGCGACGAATGCCGGCTCGCCGTGCTGGACCTGCAGGATGCCAACGCGCCGCGCCTCGACGGCCAACCGCTGATGCTGGTCGATCACTTCGACGACGCCTGGCAGATCGTCGGCAATCGCGGCAGCCAGCTGTTCTTCAAGACCGATCGCGATGCGCCCAGGAGCCGGGTCGTCGCCATCGATCTCGCCCGGCCCGACATCGCCGGCGCGCGCGTGGTGATTCCGGAGTCCGACGACACGCTGATCGCCGCCCGGCAGGCCGGCGGCAGGCTGGTGGCGCTGACGCTGCACGACGCGGCGAGCCGGCTCACCACCTATGCGCTGGACGGCAAACGCCTCGCGCAGATCAAGCTGCCGGGCCTGGGCTCGGTGTCCGACACGCTGCACGGCGATGCCGACGATGACGAACTGCAGATCGGCTATCAGAGCTACAACCAGCCGCTGACGCCGTATCGCGTCTCGCTGTCCAAGGCCACGGCGACGCCGTTCCGCAGCGTGAAGCTGGCCTTTGCGCCTGCGCAGTACGTGACCGAGCAGGTGTTCTACCCGTCGCTGGACGGCACGCGCGTGCCCATGTTCATCAGCTACAAAAAGGGGCTCAAGCGCGACGGCAAGGCGCAGACTTTCCTGCACGGCTACGGCGGCTTCAACATTCCCAAGACGCCGGCTTTCGACGCCTCGGCACTCGCCTGGATGGAAAAGGGCGGCATCTTCGCCGTGGCCTGCCTGCGCGGCGGCGGCGAATACGGCGAGCCCTGGCACAAGGCCGGTACGCGCGAGCGCAAGCAGAACGTGTTCGACGACTTCGCCGCCGCCGGACGCTATCTGGTCGAGCAGCGCTATACGAGCTTCCCGCGCATCGCTATCTGGGGCCGCAGCAACGGCGGCCTGCTGGTCGGCGCCAGCGTCAACCAGCGCCCGCAGCTGTGGGGCGCGGCGGTGGCCACCGTGGGCGTCATGGACATGCTGCGCTTCCACAAATTCACCGTCGGCTACGCCTGGACCGGCGACTACGGCTCGTCGGACGAGTCCGAAGGCTTCGGCTACCTGCGTCGCTACTCGCCCGTGCACACGGTGGTGCCCGGCACGCACTACCCGCCGACGCTGGTCACCACGGGCGATCACGACGATCGCGTGCATCCCGCGCATTCGTACAAGTACACGGCCGCGCTACAGGCCGCGCAGGCCGGCGACGCGCCCGTGCTGATCCGCATCGATACGCGCGCCGGGCACGGCGCCGGCAAGCCGGTGGCCAAGATCATCGAGGAAGAAGCCGACAAGCTCGCCTTCATGTGGCACTACACGGCGCCGCAGCCCTGAGCCCGCGGTGAATCTGGACGCGCATCTGCTGCGGCTGCTCGACCGATGCAATTCGGCGCGGCAGCTCGCCGGCGCCGGGCCCTTGTACGCCGACACGAGGCTCAATGGCGCGGCGCTGGATCACGCGCGCTTTCTGGCCGCCAGCGGCTACATCTCGCACGGCGG
>JALRLM010000505.1 GCA_023254435.1 Hydrocarboniphaga sp. | reverse complement strand
CCGTTGCTCGATCGCATGGAAGTCATTCGTCTGTCGGGCTACACCGAAGACGAGAAGCTCAACATCACCAAGCAATACCTGATTCCCAAGCAGCTCAAGAACAACGGCCTCAAGCCCGAGGGCGAGCTCGAAATCAGCGATGCCGCGATTCGCGCCGTGGTGCGTCACTACACGCGCGAAGCGGGCGTTCGCAATCTCGAGCGTGAGATCAGCAAGATTGCGCGCAAGGTCGTGAAGGAAGTGTTGCTCAAGCCGACCGACAAGGCGCTCAAGGTCACCGACAAGAATCTCGACAAGTATCTCGGCGTTCAGAAGTTTCGCTACGGCCGCGCCGAAGAGAAGAATCAGGTCGGCCAGGTCACCGGTCTGGCCTGGACCGAAGTCGGTGGCGAACTGCTGTCGATCGAAGCCGCCTTGTCGGCGGGCAAGGGCAAGCTCACGCAGACAGGTTCGCTCGGTAACGTAATGCAGGAGTCCATCCAGGCGGCGCTGACCGTCGTGCGTTCACGCGCGCGCATGCTGGGAATCGATCCGACCTTTCATCAGAACAACGATATCCACGTGCACGTACCCGAAGGTGCGACACCCAAGGATGGTCCGAGTGCTGGTATCGCCATGTGCACGGCGATGGTGTCGGCGCTGACCAATATCCCGGTGCGCGCGGATGTGGCGATGACCGGAGAAATCACACTGCGAGGCGAAGTACTGCCCATTGGCGGTTTGAAGGAAAAGCTGCTCGCAGCGCAGCGCGGCGGCATTCGTACGGTCGTGATTCCGCACGAGAACGTGAAGGATCTCGCCGATATTCCGCCGAACATCAAGAAAGAGCTCAAGATCGTGCCGGTTCGCTGGGTCGAAGACGTGCTCAAGACGGCGCTCGAAAGCATGCCCGAGGCCAGCAGCGGCGAGGCTCCATCGCCGGTGCCGGCAGCACAGAGCGATCTCGTTCGACCGCATTGAGGATGTGAGAACGCGGCCTTACCTGTTCGATTGCGGAGCAGGTAAGGCCGCTCTGTTTTTGCGCGCTGGCGATGGGGTTTTTCGCCCTTCGCAACTGCGGGTTTCTTGGTTGACGCTGCGTCGAAGCGCTTGCTATAAAACTTGCGCTTATCCTCGCTTGGCCCATCGCGATTTTCCTGATCCCAGCCGCCTCTCAACGAATGCGTTTGGCGCCATCGTCGCAAGACGCCAATGCTTCGTGGGCTGCTTTCAAGCGATGCGGCGTCGATAAGCTTTCCAAGAATTGCTAGGGATCACGATGAACAAAGCTGAACTCATCCAGGCCGTCGCCGACAAGGCTGATTTGTCCAAGGCCGATGCGACGCGTGCGCTTGATGCTATGATTCTCGTTATCGGCAAGGCGCTCAAGAAGAAGGACAAGGTTGCGCTCGTCGGTTTCGGTACCTTTCAGGTTCGTGAGCGTGCAGCCCGCACGGGACGCAATCCCAAGACCGGCGCAACGCTCAAGATCAAAGCCAGCAAAACTCCTTCATTTAAAGCTGGCAAAGCTCTGAAAGATGCTATAAAGTAGCGGACTCGGTGGGGCGCTTCGGAAGCAACGAAACAGTCCGCCTGGCATCACCTCTCGGGTGCTTAGCTCAGCTGGTAGAGCGTCGCCCTTACAAGGCGAATGTCGGCGGTTCGAGCCCGTCAGCACCCACCAAAGTTTCAAAGTCGTTTTGAAGTGGAGCGGTAGTTCAGTTGGTTAGAATACCGGCCTGTCACGCCGGGGGT
>JALRLM010000473.1 GCA_023254435.1 Hydrocarboniphaga sp. | reverse complement strand
CACGCCGCCCGCGACCAGGGAAGGGAGGAAAGACGTCGCGCATGCTGTTGCCGCATCAACCCAGATTCGCGCAGAGCGCACATCAGCGCGTGCGCGGGGCCGCGCGCATCGCTTACGCGCACGCGCGCGACGGGCAGACCCGGCTGGCCGATCTCTACCAGCGTGCGCCCTGCCGCTTCCTGTTTCCGGACGTGGAGGCCGGCGAGCCGCCGCAGGCGGTGCTGCTGACCACCAGCGGCGGCCTCACGGGCGGCGACGTGCTCGACGTGAGCGTGCGTGCGCAGGCCGGCTCGTGTGCCACGCTGGCGACGCAGGCGGCCGAGAAGCTTTACCGCGCGCTGCCCGACGAGCCCGACTCGCTGGTGCAGGTGGCGCTGGACGTGGAATCCGGCGCGACGCTGGAGTGGCTGGCGCAAGAGACCATCGTGTTCGACCGCGCGCGCCTGCGCCGCGAAATCGGCGTGAACCTGACCGGCGATGCGCGTCTGCTGGCGACCGAGAGCGTGGTGTTCGGCCGTGCCGCGATGGGAGAGCGCCTGCAGCAGGGCCGCGTGCACGAGGCCTGGCGCGTGCGCCGCGACGGGCGCCTGGTGTGGGCCGATGCCCTGCGCATCGACGGCGACGTGCAGGCGCATCGCGCGGCCGCTTTCGGCATCGGCGATGCGGCCGGCTGCGCCACGGTGCTGTACGCCGGCCCGGATGCGCAGGCGCTGCTGGCGCCGTTGCGCGATCGGCTGGCCGATCTGGAGCGCGTCGCGGGGGCGACCTGCTTCGACGGCCTGCTGATCGTGCGACTGATGGCGCCCGATGCCGCCTTGCTGCGGACATCGGTGCGGCGCGTGGCGGGCTCGTTGCGAGCGATGGCGCTGGGCCTGCCCGAGGCCCTGCCGCGCGTATGGACATGCTGACTCAGGACCGACAGAACAGGATGCAGACCAGACGATGAATCTGACCCCGCGTGAAAAGGACAAGCTGCTCGTGGCGATGGCCGCCATGGTCGCCCGCCGCCGGCTCGAGCGGGGCGTGAAACTCAATTATCCCGAGGCGATCGCGCTGATTACCGACGTGGTCGTGGAGGGCGCGCGCGACGGCCGCAGCGTGGCCGAGCTCATGCAGGCGGGTGGCCAGGTGCTCACGCGCGATCAGGTCATGGACGGCATCGCCGACATGATCCACGACATCCAGGTCGAGGCCACGTTTCCCGACGGCACCAAGCTGGTCACCGTGCACGAGCCGATCCGCTGATCGATCCCTCATGTTCCGGTACGACGCGCAAACCAAAACGGCGAAGCCCCTGCGGGCCTCGCCGTCGTGCACGCATCGCGGGCCTACGCCCGCGACCGCGTCGCTGCCACGATCAGAAGTTGTAGCGCGCGCCGAGTTCGATGCGGTCGTCGTCGCCGGTCTGCAGTGCGCCCGCGAGCTGCAGGTGCGGGGCCAGATCGAACAGGCCGCCGACGCGGAACGAGGTCAGCGAGTCGTCGGCGACATCGAGGTAGCGCACTTCGGGAATCAGCTGCACGGGCAGGTTCGGAATCTGCCAGCGCAGACCGGCGCGCAGGCCGAAGCCGGTGTCGTCGTCGTCACCGAAGTCGCCGCTGTAGTCGACGCGCTCGAAGGTACCGCCACCGAAGAAGTCGATGTTCTTCTGCAGGGCCATGTGGTAGACCGCGCCGATCGACATCTGCGACAGATCGCCCCAGTCGGCATATTCGGCGATCAGTGCCGCCTGCGGAGCGAAGTTGTACGAGCCCGCGAGACGGAAGCCGCTGTCGTCGTAACCGTCGATGTCGATGTCACCGTAACCACCTTCGACGTAGGTGTAGTCGAAGGCCGAAGCGGCCGGGGCCGCGATCAGAAACGCAACGGTGGAGACAGCCGCAAGCGTGTTGCGGACCTTGAAACGGATCATGTGCACTCCTTGGGTCGTTGTTATGCCGGAACCGGCGCCGCCTTTACCGGCGGACGGGGCGCAGCTTGCTTACGGCCGCCTGAATTTTTTCTGAATTACCTGTCCATCCAAGCGCTTGCGAACGCCCATGAAATCTGTAGCCGGGGCGTGACGAAAATCAAAAATTCCGGCGCCGCGCTCGTGGCGCGAGTGCTTCGCGACGCGATGGCGTCGCAGCACCCTATACACGGCGCACGCGCCGTACAACCTGTGGAAATCCCCATATGAAACCTGGCGAAATCCTGACCGAGCCCGGCGATATCACGCTCAATGCCGATCGCGTCGGCATCACCCTGACCGTCTCCAACACGGGCGACAGGCCCGTGCAGGTCGGCAGTCACTATCACTTCGCCGAAGTGAATCCGGGGCTGGCGTTCGATCGCGTTGCTGCGCGCGGTTTCCGGCTCGACATTCCCTCGGGCACGGCGATCCGTTTCGAACCCGGACAGACGCGCGAGGTGCAGCTGGTGGCCTATTCGGGTTCGCGCGTGGTGATCGGCTTTCGCGGTGACGTGATGGGAGCGCTCTGATGGCCAACAGCATCACGCGTCGCGCTTATGCAGGCATGTACGGACCGACCACGGGCGATCGCATTCGCCTGGCCGATACCGAGCTTTTCATTCGCGTCGAGCACGATCACACGATCTATGGGGAGGAAGTGAAGTTCGGCGGCGGAAAGGTGATCCGCGACGGCCAGGGCCAGAGCCAGGTCACGCGCGCGCAGGGCGCGGTCGACACCGTGATCACCAATGTGGTGATTCTCGATCACTGGGGCATCGTCAAGGCCGACGTGGGCCTCAAGGATGGCCGCATCGTCGCCATCGGCAAGGCCGGCAATCCCGACACGCAGCCTGGCGTCACGATCATCGTCGGCCCGGGCACCGAAGTCATCGCG
>JALRLM010000468.1 GCA_023254435.1 Hydrocarboniphaga sp. | reverse complement strand
ACTTTAGTGGTATTTGATGTACTGGTAATCTGAGAAATAAACGTAAACAAATACCATGTATCAGTTGTAATTGTTGACGTTGATGTAGAAACCCTCTGAATAGCTGTGCCATTTGTGACACATCTTACAGCACCACCGCGTCGACGCCCACGGCTTCGCCAGCGGCGTTGTAGCGCAGCGTGACCTGGCTCTTGGCGTCGGGACGCAGCCAGGACAGGCCGCCCTTCTTGGCCTTGCGCACCTTGGCCTGCTGCTCGACCAAGCGGTGGCTGTAGTAGATCGGAGCCGGCATCAGCTCCTTGGTCTCGTCGCAGGCGTAGCCGAACATCAGGCCCTGGTCGCCGGCGCCGATTTCTTCGGCGGCCTTCTTCTTCTTGTCGGTGCCGTCGACGCCCATGGCGATGTCGGGCGACTGCTTGCCGATCAGGTTCAGCACGCCGCAGGTGGAACCGTCGAAGCCGACGTCGGAGCTGGTGTAGCCGACATCGTTGATGACCTTGCGCACCAGCGCTTCGAGGTCGACCCAGGCCGAGGTGGTGATTTCACCGGCGACGATGGCGACACCGGTCTTGACCAGGGTTTCGCAGGCCACGCGGGCGGTCTTGTCCTGCGCGAGGATCGCATCGAGAACGGCATCCGAGATCTGGTCCGCGAGCTTGTCGGGATGACCTTCGGAAACGGATTCGGACGTGAACAGGTATTCGGACATCAAACACTCCAGGACGCAGGAACGGGACTCAGGGATATATCGGCAGATTCGATTCGAATCCGTGCATGCGGATGCACGGATGGTCGGGCATTGTAGCGACAGCGCAACGCCGCCGATAGAGACGGCGGTCGGAATGGCGATAGAGAAACGGCTCGCGATGACGACGCCATGACGAAACGATTGCGCAACCGTGGCGGCCGCCGCGGTTCAACGCACCCAGGCCGCCAGGCGCGCGGCGTGTTCGGGGTAATCGGACTGCAGGCGCGCCAGGCTCAGGAACTCGTGATCGGCGTAATCGAAACCGGGCAGCACCACTTCGGACACCAACGCATGATCGGCATGGGCCTGCAGCGCGCTGGCCTTCCAGACCCCGCCCGGCACTTCGAGGAACAGGCTCTGCCCGGGCTCGAAGCCCAGTGTCAGCTGGTGCGCGCCCTGCTCGTCGAGCAGCCAGTAATCCACCGGCCCGCCATGCTGCAGGTAGTGCAGGATGGTCGAGCGGTTGCGATGGAAGCGGCCGACCGGCGAGGCGCGGTCGAGCAGGTAGTGGATGGAGCTCGCCACGGCGCGCTCGCCCTGCGGCGTCGCCAGCGTGCCGGGCGCGGTGTAGATGCGACGGAAATAACCGCCTTCGGGATGCGGCTCCAGGGACAGCCGGGCGACCCAGTCCATCCCTGGCGACCGTGGCGTCGTCAGCCGAAGTGGCAGACGTAGTGCAGCGTGTCGAGCGTTTCGATGTCGAAGGCCGAGTCACCGGCGACGTCGAAGGACTCGCCACCCGCGAAGTCGACCCAGCTCTGGCTGCCGGCGAAGCGGACGCGACACTTGCCGGCGACCAGCTCCATGCGCTCGGGCGCGCCAGTGGTGAAGGTCAGCTGCGAGGGCAGGATCACGCCCACCGACTTGCGCGTGCCGTCGGCCAGCAGCACCGTGTGGCTCACGCACTTGCCGTCGAAGTAGACGTTGGCCTTCGTCAGGACCGAAACCTGGTCGAGCTGGCTCATCAGTCGGCTTCGGCCATGATGAAATCCGACTTGCCCACACCGCAGTCCGGGCAGGTCCAGTCGTCGGGAATGTCTTCCCACTTCGTGCCGGCGGGGATGCCATCCATCGGCAGACCTTTGGCTTCGTCGTATTCGAAATCGCAGACCAGGCAGCGCCACTTCTTCATGAGCTAGAGGGATATTCGTTGAGCGGGACAAGAACCGCCCCGGCGGGACGGGGTCGTGATTATGCATCACTTGCCGGGTGTGAGCCCCGCGAAGGCCGCCGCGGCATTGCATCTGCAGGCGCCGGCGCCCTGTTTTTTCATGCCGGTGCCACCCTGCTCCGCCGACTCGCGATGCTGTTGCCCGCCCTCTGCGGCGCCGCGCTGGAGCTGGGCGTTGCGCGGCCGGTGAGCGCCAGCGTGATCGGCGACGACCGTCGCGTCAGCGCGGTGTCGGCCGACTATCCGCATGCCTCAATCGGTTCGCTGACCGATCTCGATTCCGGTGCGCTGTGCACCGCCAGCGTCGTCGCCGCCGACCTGGTGCTGACCGAGGCGCACTGCGCGCTGCGCGCGCCGGTGCCGGCCGACTGCCGCTGGCCCCGGCCCGAATCCGGCTGCGACCCGCAGCGGCTGGTGCTGCGCGATCTGCGCTTCGTCGCCGGCGACGATCATCGCCTGAGTACCGAGCAACGCCTGCAGCAAAGCCTGCGCATCGTCGGGGTGGTGGCGCATGGGGCGACCTACCGCAGCGCAACACCGGCCGACGACGGCGCCTACTTCGCCCAGCGTCGCGACGACTGGGCGCTGCTGCGGCTGTCGGCACCCTTGGATCCCGCGCGCCACCCGCCGCTGGCCATCGCGCCCCCCGGATACGCGCCACGGAACGGACAGGCGCTGCGCATGCCGGGCTACTCGGGCGATCGCTACCGCGCCGACGGCGATCCCAGCGCCGACACCCATTGCCAGCTGCAGCCCGTGCCCCTGCGCGGTGCCGAGCAGCTGATCGGCCACGACTGCGATTCCACGGCCGGCGCCTCGGGCTCGCCGCTGCTGGTCGCCGACGCCAGCGGCCGCTGGATCGTGATCGGCCTGCACAGCGACGGCCCCGACCCGCGCCACGATCGTCACGGCCGACTCAATCTGGGCACGCCGGCGTCGGCGTTCTGGCCGGACTGCGCGCGATGGGTATCCACTACGGAGCGAACCGCGGGCCAACCGCGGGCCGACACGAGTTCGCGCTGAGGACCGTCGTCTTCAGTGACCGGGCCGCTCGTGCCGCAGGCCCGGTTGCAGGTTGGCGCGGCGCAGGTCGCCATCGTAGTGCGCGATCACGCGCGGATTCATGACGCGGAACCACAGCGGCGGCAGATAGGCCAGCAGCACCATCGAGGCATAGCCCGAGGGCAGCTGCGGCGCCTCGCTGAAATGGCGCAGCGCCTGGTACGGCCGCGTCGGGTTGGCGTGATGGTCGGAATGCCGCTGCAGGTGGTACAGGAACAGGTTGGTCACCACGTGATTGCTGTTCCAGGAATGCTCGGGACGGCAGCGCTCGTAGCGACCGTCGGCCAGCTTCTGCCGGCACAGGCCGTAGTGCTCCAGATAATTCACCACTTCGAGCAGGCTGCCGCCGTAGGCCGCCTGCAGCAGCATGAACGGCAGGGCGATCGGGCCCAGCCAGGCCGTCATGGCGCCGAAGATCACCGCAGTGATCGCCCAGCTCTGCAGGTTGTCGTTGCTGTAGTGCCAGACCGGCTTGCCGGCCTTGGCGAGGCGGCGCTTTTCGATGTTCCAGGCCGAGGCGATCGAGCCGGCCACGCAGCGCGGCAGAAAGGCCCAGAAGGTTTCGCCATAGCGCGCGGAGGCCGGATCCTCCGGCGTCGCCACGCGCACGTGATGACCACGATTGTGCTCGACGTAGAAATGGCCATAGGCGACCGGCGCCAGCGCGATCTTGGCCAGCCAGCGGTCGAGGCCGTCGGTGGCGTGGCCCAGCTCGTGCCCGATGTTGATCGCCGCGCCCGACACCCCGCCGACCGTGAACAGCAGGCCCAGCCACTCGTACCAGGCCAGATCCTGGGTCACAGCGATCCAGGTGCCGCAGACGAAGCTGGCGTATTGAATCGGAATCGCCAGGTAGACCGCCCAGCGGTACCAGCGCTCGCGCGACAGCGCGGGAACGCGCGTCTCCGGCGGGTTGGCCGTGTCGGTCCCGGCGAACAGGTCCATGAACGGGATCACCAGGTAGATGAACAGCGGGCCCATCCACCAGAACAGGCCCCAGCCCGTCAGTGCATAACCGCCGAAGGAATACAGCGGCAGCCCGACGATGACGGCGCCGAACAGCCACAGGTAGCGCTTGCGATCGCGCCAGGCCGGCGCCTGCGACATCGCGGCCGGATCCGGGCCCAGCTCGGGAACGGTGCTCGACATGATGGGTTCTCCTCCTACTCAATTTAATAAACCGAACGTTTAATTAAATTATCGGGGCCAGGATGGCCGGTCAAGAACCGCCCGTCGGCCGGCCCGGTCGCCGATTTGCCTGTTTCTTGCGAGTCTGCGGCTTCGTTCGCACGACTCGTCATCGTCTAAATGCGAACATGGCCCGATCAGGAGAACGGCCGCCCACGGCCCGGGGAGTCTCGTGTATCTCGTCGCACTCAAAATGCTGTTCGGCGATCAGTCGAAGTACATGATGCTGGTCAGCGGCATGGCCTTCGCCACGCTGCTGATGGCGCAGCAGTCCGCGCTGTTCTGCGGCCTCATGACCTGGACTTATTCGCCGCTGGTCAACATGAACATCGCGATCTGGGTCTCCGACCCCAAGGTCGAGCAGGTCAACGAGAACAAGTCGTTGCGCGACACCGACGCCGATCGCGTGCGCTCGGTCGACGGCGTGGCCTGGGCCGCGCCGCTGCACCAGAGCATCGTGGTGGCGCGCGATCCCACCAACAGCAACTTCAAGTTCATCACGCTCGAAGGGCTCGATCCCACCACGCTCGCGGGCGCGCCGGCCAAGGTCGTCGAAGGCTCGGTAGAGGCCTTGCGCCGCCCCGGCACCGTGGTCATCGACCTGTTTGCGGTGGAGCGCTTCAGCGAAGGCCGCGATTCGCCCATCGGCGTCGGCGATTTTCTCGAGATCAACGACAACCAGGCCGAGATCGTCGGCATCGTCGACGTGCAGCGCCCCTTCATCGGCGGGCCTTTCGTCTACACCACCTACGACCGCGCGGTCGGCGGCTACGCCTATCGCTCGCGCAAGATGCTGACCTTCGTGCTGGCCGAACCCGCCCCTGGCCTCACGCCGGCCGAGGTGGCGCGCCGCATCGAGCAGCAGACCGGCCTCGCCGCTCACACGCGCGAGGAGTTCAAGTGGTCGACGATCCGCTGGTTCTTCAAGAACACCGGCATCCCGGCCGTCATGGGCATCACCGTGATGATCGGCCTGATCGTGGGCATGGCGATTTCGGCGCAGACCTTCTACTCGTTCGTGCTCGAGAACACACGCTTCCTGGGCGCGCTCAAGGCAATGGGCACGCCCACGCCGACGCTGTGCAAGATGCTGCTGTTCCAGTCCATCGCCGTGGGCCTGATCGGCTACGGCATCGGCATGGGCATCACCGTGGCCTTCGGCCGCATGGCGATGAACACGCGGCAGATTCCGTATGCGATTCCGTGGCAGGTGCCGGCGCTGGTGCTGGGCATCGTGCTGCTGATCAGTTCGGTCGCCGCCCTGAGCGGCATCCTGCGCATCGCGAGGCTGGAGCCCGCGATCGTGTTCCGCGCCTAAAGGACCGCCATGTCCAACGACCATGCGGCGCAGGGCCTGCACGCGGTGCGCATGCGCGCCGTCGACAAGTTCTTCGGTGAAGGCGATGCGCGCACGCACGTGCTCAAGTCCACCGATTTCGAGGCCCGCCTGGGCGAGCTCGTGATGCTGGTCGGGCCTTCGGGCTGCGGCAAGACCACGCTGCTGTCGGTGCTGGCCGGCACACTCGACGCCGATGGCGGCGAGGTGTCGGTGTTCGACACGCGCATCGACCAGATCACGCCCTCGCAGCTCACGCGCTTCCGCGCCGTGAACATCGGCTTCATCTTCCAGCAGTTCAACCTGATTCCGACGCTGACCGCCGCCGAGAACGTGTCGGTGCCGCTGCTGATCCAGGGCAAGCCCAATGGCGAGGCGCTCAAGCGCGCCAAGGCCGTGCTCGAAACCGTGGGCCTGGGCCACAAGGCCAACGACCGGCCCAGCAAGCTGTCGGGCGGCCAGCAGCAGCGCGTGGCGATCGCGCGCGCGCTCGTACACGAGCCGCGCCTGCTGATCTGCGACGAACCGACCTCGGCGCTCGATCGCGAGAACGGCGCCCTGGTGATGCAGCTGTTGCGCGACGTGGCGCGTGCGCCCAATCGCACGGTGATCATCGTCACCCACGACAGCCGCATCTATTCGTATGCCGATCGCATGGCCGAGATGGAAGATGGCCGCGTGTTCCGCGTGCTGAACTCACCGGCCGAGATCGCCGAAGCCCACCACGGGCACTGATCACCGGCAAAGCCAACGCGTTCATGTCGATGTCCTACGACACGCTGGCCCGCGTGCATCTGCTCATCGTGCTGCCGGCCTTCGTGCTCGGCACCTGGCTGCTGTTCGCCCGCAAGGGCACGCCGCCGCATCGCGCAATCGGCAAGCTCTATCTGCTGCTGATGTTCGCCACCGGCCTGCTGACGCTGGCGATGCCGGCCGTGGTCGGCCCGCGCCTGCTGGGCCATTTCGGCTTCATCCACCTGTTTAGCCTGCTCGCGCTGGTCTCGCCACCGCGGGCCTGGCTTGCGGCACGACGCGGCGACATCGCCCGTCATCGCGCGAGCATGATCGGGCTCTACGTGGGCGGCCTGCTGATCGCGGGCGGCTTCGCCATTCTCACGCCGGGACGCATGCTGCACGCTCTGCTCTGATTCCCTTTCGCCGGATCTCTCCATGCTCAGCAACACACACTGGCTCGAAGTGGTCGAGCGCACGCCGCTGGTGTCCATCGACCTGATCGTGCGCGATGCGCAGGGCCGCGTGCTCGCGGGCCTGCGCAACAACAGGCCCGCGCAGCACACCTGGTTCGTACCAGGCGGCGTGATCCGCAAGAACGAAACGCTGGACCAGGCGTTTGCGCGCATCGCGCGCGTGGAGCTGGGGCTCGATCTGCGGCGCGGCGATGCACGGTTCCGCGGCGTTTATGAGCATCACTACAGCGACAACTTCGCCGGCGTGGCCGATGTGTCCACGCATTACGTGGTGTTGGCTTACGAGCTGACGGTCAATGATCTCAAGGCCGAAGCGCCGCTGGACCAGCATCGGCAGATGCGCCTGTTCACGGTCGACGAATTGCGCCAGGACCCGGCCGTGCATCAGAACACCCGGGCTTACTTTCCTTAAAGGCCAGGATCGTGGCCTGCGGAGCCTCGCTGCACAGGCGACCCGGCCCGATGCAGACCACCACAACTCCACGAAACGGCAGGTCTGGCCCCGCCCTACGAAGGCGCAAGCTCAGGATTCACCGAGTCAGGCGCCGCCAGGACAAGCATGGCTCGTGGCGTGGAAGGCGCGCAGGCGACTGCGGCGCGCCTCACTCCTCGATGTAGAGATCCATCTGCTGGCCGACGTAGATCGGCCGGTCGGGTGAGTTGGCGAACTTGAAGATCACCTGCAGCACGCGCGTGTCGACACGCTCGGCCGCCATGCCGGTCAGCGAGCGCTTGGGCACCACGAGCGGCTCGATGCGCACGAAGCTCAGCGGAATCGGGCGATCGGGCTCGCCTTTGATGTAGCCCACCGCGTTCTTGCCCGCGACGATGCGCGGCGCGATCTGCTCGTCGACGTCGGCGCGCACCTGCATCTCGCCGACTTCGCCGAGCACCATCGGCGGCGTGGGCGACTGCGGCGACACGAATTCGCCGACCGACAGGCTCATCTGCAGGATGCGACCGTCGATGGGCGAGCGCACGATCATGCGATCGACCAGCGACTGCGAGGCGGCGACGGCCGACTGCGCGGCGGCGACCTGGGCCTTGGCGACCTCGACCTCATCCGCGCGCGCGGAGACTTCGCCCTTGGTGACGGCATAGGGATCGCTGACGCCCGTCAGGCGGCTGTAGGCGGCCATGACGCGCTTGAGCTGCGCCTGGGCGACCGTGAGATTCGCCTTCTGGATCTTGAGCTGCGACTGGATATCGCGGTCATCGATCTGGAACAACGGCTGATCCTTCTTGATGTCGTCGCCGACTTCCACAAAAACCTGCGCGACGATGCCGGCCACGGGCGAACCCAGCAGCGTGTTGTCGTGTATCGCTTCGACGAGGCCGGCGGCGCTGATGCCGCGGGTCGCCGGCTTGGTCGGCGGCTGCACCAGCGGCGGCTGCTCGGGCGCCTTGCGCGACAGGCGATACACCTGCACCGACATCAGCGCGAGGCTGATCAGCGCGATGTAGAAAGTGATTTTGCGGAACAGGATCATGGCGGTGACGGCTTAAGGGGACGGCAAGGCCGCCACGGCGGACGAGGTGTTCGAAACGGAGACGGCCGTGGGCTCGGCAACAGGCGACGGTGCCGAGGCGGCATCCATCGCCGATTCATTGCTCATCGAATCGACGATGCGGCTGACGGTGTCGGCCGAATCGGCGGACGGGTTGGCGGTTTCTGCGCCGTCCTGCTCACCCGGTTCTTCACGCACGAGCGGGCTGCCGCCCAGCGCCAGGTCGAGCGCGACGCGATTGGTCAGCAGTGCCAGTTGCAGGTCGACGAGACGGGCACGCGTCTGCAGCGTTCCACGCTGCGTCGCGAGGCGCGCATTGGCGTCGAGCGTGCCGTTGGCGAAGCTTTGCTGCGCAAGCTTTTCGTTGTCGACCGACAGCTCGAGCGCGGTCTGCAGGTAGACGAGCTGAGCCCGCAATGCCGTCTCCGCACCGAGGCCGTCCTCCACTTCGCGGAAGGCGCCGTAGGCTTTCTCGCGATACTTCTGCACCGACTCCGTCAGCAAAGCGCGCTGGGCGCGAATGCCGGCGCGAATCTGGCCGCCGTCGAACAGCGGCTGCAGGATGCCGCCGCCCAGCGACCAGGTGAAGGTGTCCTGGTCGAACAACAGGTCGCGATACTTGGCTTGCGTCGCCACCGATCCCGTGATCGAGAACCGCGGCAGCAGATTCTTCTTGGCCGCGAGCAGGCGCTTGTCGCTGGCCAGCACGCGCAGGCTCGCCGCCTGGATGTCGGGACGGCGCTCGAGCAGGCTCGACGGCACGCCGGCGACGACGGGATCGGGCATCCTGGGCAGCTCCACCGAAGCCTGCAGTGCGTTGGCCGGATAGCGGCCGATCAGCACTTCGAGCGCACGCGCGGCGCGGTCGCGCTCCAGCTGGCGGGCAATGATCTCGCCACGCGAAACCGCCAGATCGGTGCGCAGCTTGATCAACTCGGCCGTGGTGATCAGACCGCCCGACTGGCGTTCGCCCGCAATGCGCTCGGCTTCCACGAAGTTGGCTTCGATGTCCTGGGCGAGCCTGACTTTCTGATCGGCGGCCAGGAACGTAAACCACAGTGTCGCGGCCTGGCCGGCCAGCGAGAACTTGGCGGCTTCGACATCGAGCATCGCCGAGGCGACGTCGCCGAGCGCGGCGTTGGCCAGATCGGTGGCACGATTCCAGACGTCGAGTTCCCACGACAGGCCCAGGCCGAAGCGGATGCGCGAGATGTAGGCCTCGTCAGGCACGAAGGTGCTGTTGCCGAGGAAGTCGTTGATCTGGCGCTGACGGCCGACACCGCCTTGAAAATCGAGCCGTGGCAGGCGTCCGGCCTTGTCCACCGCGGCCTTGGCCGCTGCGGCATCGCGGCGCGAGATGGCCGACAGCAGCGTGGCATTGTTGGACCAGGCCTCCTCGACCATGGCCTGCAGCGTGGCGTCGCCGAACTCCTCGAGCCAGCCCTCGCCCATCGGCTCCGCCGACGCGGCGCCCGCCCATTTCTCGGGCAGCTTGCCGACCACGCTTTGCGGCTGCGCGGGACCTTCGGGCTTGAAGATCGACGAGCAGCCGCTCAACAGCGCCACCGCCGTGCCCAGCAGCAGTCCTTGTCGCAGGCGCGCGGCCTGCGGCAAGGCCGCCAACTTGCTATGTGCCGTCATGGGCTCGTATTCCGTCTGCGAGAGAAACGCGTCGGGCTTGCGGCCTTATTGACGGATATCAGCCATCGCGAAGCTGGGAATGCCGATGCCCAGGCCTTCCGCGTCCCAGTTCGCCCAGGTGTTCGCGGTCGGTGCCGCCAGATCGGGGATCGTGGCGTACGAGATCGCGCCATGCGGGAAGACGTCGCCGGCCGGGGGCTCCACGGCCGTCAGGCTTCCGAGGTTGTCACCGGTGTAGACGGACTCGGTGTAGTTGCCGACCGTGAAACAGGTGGTCACATCGGCGACCTGAGCCGTCACCACCGCCGCCGGCACGACGAAGGTCAGCGAATCGGGCTGGGTGACCTCGTCTTCGGCCACGTCGATGGTGGCGGCGCAGTTCTGCAGCACGATCTGCCCGCTCGCCGCCACCGCCTCGTTGAAGCGAAACACGAAGTTGGTGCCGTCGTAGAAGGCCAGCAGCATGATCGGCGGCATGCGGTCGGCCAACTGCACGAGCGCACGTGTTTCGGCGATCGGCGCGACATTGTTGAGATCGCGGATCGATGGCGTGATATCGAGCGTGACGTCGCCGCCCGTGGAGTCATTGGCGAGCGTGAAGATGTTGCTGATGCGCGCCACGAACAGGTTCGCGCTGCCGCCGTCCTCGGTCGCGGTATTGTTGAGCACGCCGAAGCCCGACAGCTCGACGCTGGAATTCTCCAGCTCGGGCGCCGCATCGGTATAAGCACCTGGCTCGGTGAGGGCCACGCCGATGGTCGGCGCGGTGTTGGCCAGGAAGGCGCCCGTGCCGGTGGCGTCGCCGATGGCGCGGTTGGTGGTCGCCAGGCTGGTGGCGAAGCCCGAAGCCTGCAGAACGGCGCTGGAGCGCCCTTGCAGTTCGGCGGTGCCGCGCCAGTTGTCGTTGATGAAACCGTCCTCGGCGTCGTTGACGTCGGCCGCCTGCGGCGTGATCGACAGCAGCACCGTGGCCGGCTCGGCGTCGCCCGGAATCACCACCGTGCCACCGCCGCCCGACGGCCCGGTGCTGTCGCCGTACATGATCTGGTCCAGCAGCTGCAGCGCCACCGACGGACGACCGACGTCCTGCAGCGCCAGCGTGGCGCTGCCGCCCTGGGCCTGCGAGCTGTTGCGCGACACGATGTGGAAGACGTCTCCTGGCTGCACCGTGGCGCTGCCGCCACGCACAACCAAGTCGAAGAGCGCGGCACCGTTGGGCGCGATCACGTAGGAGGGGCCGTTGTTGAGGATCACACCGGTGGCCTGCGGATTACCGCCGCCCATGTAGACCGGGTAGAACAGCACGTCGAGCCTGGCGTTGGCGCGCTCGAGCCAGACCACGAAGTCGGTGGCGTTGGCCGGCACCGTGACGCGCACACGTCCGGTGCCGACATCGACCTGTCGCGCATCGTCCGGCGCCACCGCATCGAGCAGGGCATTGAGCGCCACGGCCGATGCACTCGAGTTGAGCTGCTCGATCAAGGGAGTGGTCGGATAGGCGGACGAGCCCCCCGTGCGCGTCAGCGCCGGACGGATGCTTTCGGACTCCGCCGACACGGTGTCGACCAGCGCATTGGTGGTGACGTAGGCCAGATCCGTGGTGCTCAGGGGCGCACTGAACTGCGCGACGGTGGCCGCGTCGGCGATGCTGCTCGACGAGCCGAAGGTGACGAAGGACAGCACCAGATCCTGGGTGGTCAGGCTGTCGTAGGCGACGCCGCTGCTGTCGGCGATGCCGTTGCCGGCGAGGTCCTTGAGCGACTGCCGCGTGATGCTGATGGTTACGCGTGTGCTGGCCGGCAGCGCGCTGGCCAGCGTGATGACCGCCGTGTTGCCGTTCTGCATGCCCGCGCTGGCCACGCCGACCGAGCTCAGGTTCGGCGCGGTGCCGGTGGTGACCGTGACCTGGCTGGCGTCGAGCAGCTCGCTGTTCATGCCCTCGCTGAAGCGCACGTTGAAGGTCGTGCCGACGCTGCTCTCGAGCTGCGCGGGCGTGATGCTGGGGTCGACCACGCCATCGACCGAGGCGACGTAGGGCGCCACGGTGTCGCCGCTGACGAAGGTCGAGACGCTGACGTTGGCGAGGTTGATGACGCCGCCGTCGTCGGTGGTCGCCAGATTCAGCGCGGTGCTGTCGGTGCTGGCGCCGTTGACGCTGCACGGCGCGGACGCGCCGGTGATGCTCTGGATCGACAGGTTGACGGCGCGCAGCTGTACGCAGGCATCGGCATAGATGCCGGTGAAGCTGAAGCTGCCGTCCGCGGCCGAGGTGGTGCTCAGGTTGGCGCCGGAGTCGTAGGTCGCCGCCACGCCGTTGGTGGCGCCGTCCTGATCGAACTCCACACCCTTGAAGTCCAGGCGCAGCGAAGCCCCCGCCACCGCACTGCCGGTGCTGGAATCGCGCAGCACGCCGCTGAGGCCGGTGTTGAGCGCGGGCAGCTTGACCGTGCCCATGCCCACGTTGAAGTTGTCGATGAAGATGGTGCCGCCGCCGACCGAGCCCGTGGTCTGCGCCTCTGGCGTCACGTTCACGGTGGCGCTCATGTAACCCGCGGGCGGCACCAGGGACAGCGTGATCGGGCCGTTGGCGTCGTTAATGGAGGTGCCGGCGACGCCGGTCACCGTCACGCCGGGCATCGAGAACTGGCCGATCTCGTTGGTGGTGGCCGTCAGCGTCGCACCGTCTTCGCCTGATCCGGTATAGCGGACCGTGACTCCGGCCAGGGCGGTGCCGTTGGAGTCGAGGATGGTGCCGGTGATGGTGCCCGTCAGCGAAGTGACTTCGGTAGGGCTGTCGTCGTCGTCGGGAGACGTGCAAGCGGCCAGGACGGAAGCGGCAGCCATGGCCAGCACGAGCCTCCGCCACGACAGGCGGTCGGAACGACGCATCATCGAACTATCTCCCTACGACGCCCGGCGAGGGCGCTTTTCGTTTTCGAATCGGCTCACCCAGCCTCTGGAGCGAGCCCTTGCACCAATCCGTAACGCGAAAGGCGGATGCGGATCGTGACCTAATTCCCCTAATACGCTCCGACCTGACGCCTGCCGGTGATGCACGGCACCTTACAGTTCGACCGGTCGGATTGCGTCGCCCATGCTAGCGGCCGCATGAGGCAGAGTTTTTACGCAATTTCTGTGCGTACGCAATCCATCTGGTGGAAATCCTGCGGGCTTTCTGGTGTTCGCAGGTTCGGCCGGCGCGGTTACCTTAGCGTTACAAATGGACCTGACAGTCTGAAACTGACAGGGTGGGATCCATCTTAAAGGGAAGGTCGGCACGCCGGATGCCGGCCCGTCGGGGAACGCGACAATGGGCGAGAAGCAATGGACCGCGTCGGCGATGCGCCGCGCATTGACGGGCTTGCTGCTGGGCTGGGCGGGGATGCAGTCCGCGCAGGCCCAGGAGCCGCAAACCAGCACTGCGTCGCAGGAACTCGACGCCATCGCGGTCGACGTCGCCACCGAAACGGGCGATGACAAGCTCACGCGCGACTCCGATGCCGTGGAGCTCGAAGAGGTGGTGGTCACCTCGCAGAAGATCAAGCAGTCGCTGCGGCAGGTGCCGGCCTCGGTCAGCGCGATCTCGGGCGAGGCGCTCAAGAACTCCAAGATCCTGGTCCCCAACGATCTCAACGGCTACGTGCCGAACATGCAGATGCGGGTGTCGCCGTTCGCCGGCGAGATCCGCATTCGCGGCTACGGCACGCCGGCCTCGAACGTCGGCTTCGAGTCGTCGGTCGGCGTCATCATCGACGACGTCTACTACGGCCGCAGCGGCTTTCTCAATGCGCTGATGTATGACGTAGACCGCGTCGAGGTCATTCGCGGCGCGCAGGGCGCGCTGTTCGGCAAGAACACCATCGCCGGCGTGGTCAACCTGGCGACAGTGGAACCCGATCAGTTCACCGCCGGCGACGTCACCGTGCTGATGCGCGACGACATGGAGATTCGCGACGCGCGCGGCGGCGTGTCGGTGCCGATCGCCGACGGCATCTATTCGCGCATCGGCGGCGCCGTGACGGCCTACGACGGGCTGTTCTACAACACCGCTCTGGGCCGTCGCGAAGCCGATCTCGATGCCAGCGCCGGGCGAGGCAAGCTGCGCTTCACCAATCTGTTCGGCGAGGGTGAGCTCATGCTCGCGGTCTCGGCCGGAAGCCAGAAAGCCAACGGCAACCTGTTCCAGCTGTCGAAGGCCACCGCCAACAGCCTGGCGCTGTTCCGGCAGTACGATCCGCGCGCCGAGGCCGACGCCTACAACAACCTGCTCTCGAGCAATGTCGATTCGCGCGTCGAAATCTACACCGACACGGCGCAGGCCAATTTCCGTTATCCCTTCGGCAGCGTGCTGGGCCTGACCTCGCTCGACCTCACTTCGGTGACGGCCTATGCCAAGAACGACGTCCGCCAGCGCAGCATCGACTTCGACTTCTCGCCGATTCCGGCCGTGCGGCTCGACCTGGTCAAGCCCACGCCCTACACGCAGTACAGCCAGGAGCTGCGTTTCACGGGCAGCGCGCCGAGCCTGTTCGGCTTCTTCGGCAAGACCGAATTCATCGCCGGCGGCTACTACCTGCGCTCCAACCTGCTCAGCAACGATCTGGTCATGGTCGAGGATCTGGGCGCGGCGGCGGCTCTGGTGATCGCCTCGCGCTCTTCGGGCTTCGAGGACGTGCCGATCGGCGGTCCGCTGGCGGAGCAGTTCAGCGCACTGATCGGCCGACTCACCTCCGGACCGCTCGACGACGCGCTGCTGCAGGGCCTGGCCAACCGCGAGCGCGCCACCCTGCTGCTGGACCAGAAGCAGGAGGCCTACTCGGCCTACGGCCAGGTCACCACCTATCTGACCGAGCGCTTCGCCGGCATCCTGGGCTGGCGCCTGGGCCGCGAAACCAAGGACGGACACATGTCGTCCCAGGCGCCGCAGGGTGCCATCTTCCTACCCGCCGTGCTGGGCCAGGCGAATCACGACAGCTACCTGAGCCGCAGCGAGAACGAAAGCTCGCCCAAGGTCGGCATCAAGTACGACCTCACGCCCAAGACCAGCACGTACCTGATGTACGCCAAGGGCTTCAAGGGCGGCGGCTTCAATGCGCTGCCGTTCAACGCCAACAACCTGCAGTACGAACCCGAGCGCGCCAACACCTACGAAGGCGGTATCAAGAGCCGGCTGTTCGGCAACACGCTCGACGCCAACCTGGCCGTGTACTACACGCGCTTCGACAACCTGCAGGTGTCGGTCTTCGACGGCACCACCTTCAACATCCAGAACGCGGCCTCGGCCGAGACCCAGGGCTTCGAAGGCGATATCCGCTGGCTGTCGCCCTTCCCGGGCACGCAGCTGATCGCCAATGTCGGCTACAGCGATGCAAGTTATCGCCACTATCCCAACGGCCCCGCGCCGGCCGGCGCCGAAGAGGGCGATCCGCGCATCAGCCAATGCCCGGGCGCCAATGCCATGTGCCAGGACCTGTCGGGGCAAACGCTGCCGTCTGCACCGAAATGGACGGCCAGCCTGATTCCGCAGCTGAGCCTGCCGGGCTTCTCGCCAGGCTGGGGCTTTCAGTTCTCGGTCGAGGCGCTCTACACCTCCAAGCGCTACCTCGACGCCGATCTCGACGAGAACACGCTGCAGGACGAGACCATCCAGCTCAATGCGCGCGTGTCGATGGGCGCCAAGAGCGGCGCCTGGAGCTTCTCGGTGTTCGGCAGCAACCTGACCGAGGAAGGCATCCTGGCCCAGGTCTCCGACCAGCCCGTCGGCCCCGGCAACTACGGCGCCGTGCGCCAGGATCGCGGTCGCGAGTTCTATGGCGTGGTGCGGCTCAACTTCTAGAAAGCCGCCGCGAGTCACGCGGCTCCACAAACGAAAAAGGACGGCAGCGCCGTCCTTTTTCGCAACGTGGACGCCGCTCTTACTTGAGCAGGTCCTCGATGGCGGCGCGCTCTTCGCGCAGCTCGGTCTCGGTGACGGTCATGCGCGCACGGCTGAACTCGTCCACCGACAGGCCCTGCACGATCTCGTACTGGCCGTTCTTGCAGGTCACCGGGTAGCCGTAGATCACGCCCGGGGCGATGCCGTAGCTGCCGTCGGACGGAATGCCCATCGACACCCACTTGCCGTCGGTGCCCAGCGTCCAGTCACGCATGTGATCGACCGCGGCCGAAGCGGCCGAGGCGGCCGACGACAGGCCACGCGCCTTGATGATGGCGGCGCCACGCTGCTGCACGGTGGGGATGAAGTCGGACTCGATCCAGGCCTGATCGACCAGGCTCTTGGCCGGCTTGCCGCCGATGGTCGTGTGGCTGACGTCGGGGTACTGGGTGGCCGAGTGGTTGCCCCAGATGATGACCTTGTCGATGTCGTTGCCCGACACGCCGGTCTTGGTGGCCAGCTGGCTGATGGCGCGGTTGTGGTCCAGGTGCACCATGGCCGTGAACTGCTTGGGGTCGAGCTTCTTGGCGGCCGACGCGGCGATCAGCGCATTGGTGTTGGCCGGGTTGCCGACCACGAGCACCTTGACGTCACGGCTGGCGTTGTCCGACAGGGCCTTGCCCTGCGGGACGAAGATGGCACCGTTGGCGGAGAGCAGGTCCTTGCGCTCCATGCCGGGGCCGCGCGGGCGGGCGCCGACGAGCAGGGCGTAGTCGGTACCGTCGAAGGCTTCGTTGGCATTGGCGGTGGCGACGATGCCGGAAACGAGCGGGAAGGCGCAGTCGTCGATCTCCATGACCGTGCCCTTGAGCTTCTCCAGCGAATCCGGGATATCCAGCAGCTGCAGGATCACGGGCTGATCCGGGCCCAGCATGGAGCCGCTGGCAATGCGGAAGATGAGGGAGTAGGCGATCTGGCCTGCGGCGCCGGTGATGGCGACCTTGACGGGCTTCTTCATGAGCGAATGACTTCCTAAAGGAGAGGGCGGATTTTTCTTGAAATCTGCGCTTTAACAACGCGCCGAGCCGGCGTACACGCCTGCAGGGCTTGCGTCATCTCCGTAGAACCCGTGCACTCGCCGGCCCAGCAGTTTAACCGCTTTGGCGGCTGCCGGGCATAAAAAAAGGGAGGCCGAAGCCTCCCCAAGATAGGGACCTTAGTCGTACGGGCCGGTTTTAGAAGGCCTTTTCGACACCCGTACCCGCATCGTTCGGCGCGATCGGAGCGAACTCCGTGGTCGTGGTCGTGCCGGCGGTGCTGACTTCCTTGAGCGTGGCATCGAGGTCGTCTGCGCCCACGAACAGATTCGGCTCGATGGCGCTCACGAACGATCCACCCGGCAGGATGCTGATGCGGTTGGTGGACTCGATCACCTCGCCAACCACGCCCGTGAAGGTCACGCGCAGCGCGTTGCCCTGCTTGGGATAGCGGAAGGAGCTGTCACCGGGAATCGCCGCCGGCACGAAGTTGCCGTTGACGAAGCTGCCCACATCAGCAGAGCTGACCGCAATGTTCGGATCGGTCGCCCCGGTGTTGTTCACATACACGCCCAGGCGAGCCGCCACGTAGTCACGCACCTCCGCATCGCTGAGCTTGCCGTCGGTGTTGACGTCGGCGCCGCTCAGATCGATGGCATGGGTGAAGTCGAGATCAACCGAGAACGTGTTGTTGTTCGCGGCCATCACGCGACCCGAGGTGAACAGCGTCGCACCGCGCAGCGATTCGGTGAACGGGCCCAGGATGTTGGCGCCGTAGAACACCGGAGCCGGAATGCCCAGGGTACCCGGGTTCGCCATCCAGTTGACCCAGCTGTTGCCGTTGACGCCGCCGATGTCGCTGTTGTCGCTGCGATCCTGCACGGACTCATAGGAAATCAGGCCGTGCTTGGGCTGAGCGGCCAGATTCGCCTGCGGCAGCGCCGTCAGCGACTTGCCACCCACCGTCAGCGAGGCCACCGACTCGTAAGCCGCTTCCGTGTAGGCCGCGCCGCCGAAGGCATTGGCGGCGTTGATGCCCGCCACGGCCGGATTGGCGACCGGGATCACGATGATCTCCTGATGCGTGACGTTGCTGCCGTCGACGAAGAAGTAGCTGCGCAGCGCCGCCGGCACGTTGCCGTCGTTGGCCGACTGCAGGCTGATGATCGCGCCAGCCTGCTGCAACACGATCTCGCCGACGTTGAGCTTGACGGGCTCGTTGAACTGGAACACCCAGTTCGTACCGTCGAAGAACGCCTTGGTCATGACGGGCGGCATGAAGTCGCGCAGTTCGACCGCGGCACCGGTAGCCGCCGTCGACACGTTGCCGGCGACGTCGGCGATGCCGGTCAGATCCAGGGTGAGTTCAGCACGCGCATCGGCCTGCAGCTTCTCGGTGGAGTCGATGTCGACGGTGTAGACGTAGAACGGACCCGTCCCATCTTCGGCCAGGATGTTGGCCAGCTGACCCGGAGCCGAGAAGACGGTCGAAGCACCGGAAGCCGTCAGCAGCGGCGGATTATCGGCCAGCGATTCGGTGACGTTGATCGAGATCCTGCCCTTGACCGAGCCCAGGAAGGCCGACGCACCGGTGGCGTCGTATTCGGTGACGCCATTGCTGGTGAAGCCGGCGGCCGAGGACGACAGCCCTTCGAGTTCGCCCGCACCGCTGAGCGTGTCACCCGAGAAGCCGCTCGTCGTGTCGGCGATGTCGTAGAGCTGCGGCGTCACCGGATAGATGAGCTTGCCCGGCGCAGCGGTAGTTCCGTTCAACACGAGGTTACCGCCCGAGCTGGTGCCATCATTGGCCACGGCGGCCGCAGCGGCGAGCAGCAGGGTCTGGCCCGTGGTGGTCGGCGCAACGTGATCGATCAGCGGCAAGGTGGCGATAGCGCCTTCCGACACCACCGGGCTGCCCGAGATATCACCCACCGAAACGACTTTGAGCACCTGACCGGCGGAAGCGTTGGTCACTGCGATCTGGATGTCGGTCGCACCACTCGACGCGGGCTTGAGCGTCGGATAGTAGTTGCCACCACCAACGGAACCGTCGAGCTGCACCGAACCAGAGTACGAAACGCTCGCCGGCGACAGCACCGTCATCGCCGGAACGTCGAAACTGCCGTCACCGTTGTCGAGCACGAAAGCGTAGCGTGCCGCGCCCGAGGTGGAGAAGGCCGCGCGGGCCGTGCCCACGTTCACGTCGTCCGCATGTCCAGGGGCGGAGTACGAACCATCCTCCAGAAGATCGATCAGCGTGGCGAGCTGACCCAGCGCCTCGGGGGCGTTGAGCTGACTGATTTCGATGGCATCACCGTCGTCTTCGTCGACCGAATCCGGAATCGTATCCACCAGGGCATCCGACGACAGGTAGTAACGGCTCGAGGCATTCTCGGCTGCCGTGATCTGAGTGAGATTGCTCACGGGCTGCAGGCCGGTAACCGGCGGCGTGAACGTTTCCATCGTCAGCACAACATCGCGTGCCGCGACCGAATCGAACGACACCAGATCGTTCACCGGGCTGGCCACGACCAACGTGTTGCCGGCCAGATCGGCGATCTGCTCCGACGAGATGTACACCTTCACGATCTTGCCCGCTTCGATCGGGCTGGCCGTCTGCACGGTCAGCACATTGCCGGCCAGCGACGCGGTCGCCGACACGATCTGCTCGGTGCCGCCCAGGCTGTTGGCCACGGTGACCTTGACCACTGCCGCCGAGCTGGCGCTCAGCGCCTCGCTGAAACGGATCGTGAAGGTGTTGGTGAAGCTCGACGCCAGCTGACCCACGCCGCCGTTGCCGACCACTTCATCCACCTTGGCGACGTAGGGATGAATGTCGTCGGCGCTCGTGCTCGGCGTGACCAGCAGGTCGTCATCGGGAATATAGGTGGTGTTGGCACCTTCATTCTGCGTAGAAACGGAATACGAGAACAGCGCACCATTCTGGTAAACGTTGCCCGCGCGCAGCGTGAAGTACGAGTCGTCCGGCACCGACAGAAACTCGAACGAACCATCATCGACCGTCTGCGTCACCAGCAGCGAAGTCGCATACGTGACCGGGGCCGCCGTGTTGCTGGGAGTCTGATCGTTGCTGATGCCGTTGAAATCCATCGTCAGGGTCTGGCCCACGAGAGGCGCACCGGTGGAGGCATCGCGCAGCTTGCCGACCACCTTGCTGGTGAGCGCCGGAACCTTGACCGTGCCGGTACTGGCCACGAATCCATCAACGAAGATCAGCGGTGCGTTGGTCTGGCCACCCGAGATGGTGCCGGGCTGATCGTTGAGAACCTGAGCCTGCGGCTTCACCTGGATGGTGACGTCGAGATAGCCATCGGGCGTATCGACGAACAGCTGGATCGGCAGGTTGTAAGAGTCGGCCGTCGTCGAGCCTCCCGCGTTGACCACCGACTGCGCCACCACGTCAGGAATCGAGAACTGACCCGCCACGTCGGTCACGACGGAGGCCTTCGCCATCACCTTGCTGGTCGCGACCAGCCCGGCGTTGGCAGCCGACAGCGAACCATCGGCGATGTACACCGTCGCGTTGGCGATCGGGTTGCCGTTGGTATCGACGATCTGTCCCGTGACCGTGCCCTTGGGCGCAGTCACGGTGTCGACGGATCCACCGTTGCTGTTGTCGTTGTTCGTCGTTTCGGTATTGCTCTCCTTGTCATCACCACAAGCGGTGAGGCCCATACCGAAGGTTGCCGCCATTGCCACGATCGCCAGCTTTCGGCCCAGGCCGCGCTTGGCCAGTTCATTAGAAGCCATTTCAAGAGTCCCCAATTTTCGAGAAGAACCGGTACATGCAACAGAGCACGAGCGATCGAGATGCGCGTTTACATGCGCGTGATTCGAGCATTCGAGACTCCCCACCCCACACCGTTCTGCACCGGGCATAACAGAAGGTAGGCACTTTGTAAGGGCTGCTACGCCTGTCGATCATCACCTTTCAGGGTGAAGGAATCTGCGTTTCGTTTGAGCAGACTCATGCTCGATCCGATGCTTAAGCGGATTGAGGGGATTCCTCCGGGGGGGGGACGAATGTCGGGGAAGGAAAGCACTATTGAAGCTGCGCGCAGTCTCGCCGAAGCATTCGATGCACTCGGCATTTCCGCGATGGTCGTCGATAACGGCGATCACGTGATTGCACTGACGGCAGAAGCGCAGAAGCTCGTCGAGGCCGGCTCTCTTTTGAGACTCAATTCACAAATGTCGCTCGAGGGCCCGCAGCAGATCGACACCGACAAGCTGCGCGCCGCCGTGCAGTCGAGCCGGGTCGGTGGACTGTCCTTGCCTCAGGACCTGCGCTCGGTGCACATCTCGAGTTCCAACGAGTACTGCAAGGTTACCGTCACGCCTCTGCTGCTCGACAGGGACGACAAGAGCATCGACTCGCCAACGCTGCTGGTGATCGAAAAGCCGCTGTCGAAGGAGCCCGTTCTGCATCCCACCTTGAAGGACAAGGGGCTGACGCAGGCCGAGGTCGACGTGGCGATGGAACTCATGCGCGGCAAGCGCATGGCCGAGATCGCAAGAGGACGGCATGTATCGATCGAGACCGTACGCTCCCAGGTCAAGACCATCTATTCGAAGCTCAACGTCTCGAATCACATTGATCTTCTGATGATGTTGAGGCGCTGAAGCTGTCATCAATAAGGTTGATGCGAACGACATCACTTCGATGCGAACTTTGCGCCCACTTAAAACAGAAGACGGCGAAAGACCCACGGTAAGACGGCGTTTCGATCGTGCAGTTTCACGGCGCCGCAACGGGGATCGAGAGGAGACATGCAACGGACCAATCGGTGTGAGCCCCGAGAACACGCGAGCTCGCTGGATACCGACGATCAATGGATCGCCGAGCTGGGCTACTGGCGTCGCGCCCTCAAGGCCAGGCTGTCGGCCATCGTCGTGCTCGACGAAAACTGCTCGACCATCTTTCATTTACACCAGGGCTACGCGGGCGATCGTCTGCTGCCTCAGCCGGCCTCCCCGAGTTTCGACGCGCTCGTCGCCAGGGCCGGCCGAGGTCGCGACATTTCCAGTCTCTGCCTGGTCGATCACGCACCACAGCACACCGATGCCTGGGCGATGCTATGCCGCCTGCACGGGATCGAGCGTCTGAGCCTCGCGCCGCTGTTCGAGGCCGACAGATCTCGCGCCTACTGGATCGTCGGTCATGCACACCGGGATTCGTCGATCTCGCAGCAGCGCACCATGTGGGACGTGAGCACGGGCTGGTCGGTCGCCATCGAAGCCGCGCGCTATCACAACAAGTGCAATGCCGCCTTGCTGACAGGCGCGATGGATGCCGTTGGCATTCCCTGCTTCGTCGGCGACATTTTCGGCGAAACACTGGCGGTCGGCGAGCGGGCCGACGCACTGATGCGTCGACACGAGACTTCGGGCATGGACTGCCGGACCAGCCTGGGACGCATCGCGCTGGACTGCTACAGAAGCGATGCTCGATCGCGTCCGTCCGCCTTCACCTTGCATGAAAGCAGCGACATCAAGCTTGTGCTCACGCAGCTCAAGGCAAGTCCGCAAGCCTGCTGGCTCGACCGTCTTTCGTTCGGTCTGCTGCAGCAGGCCACAGCGCACGATCCCTTGCCCGATGCCGCCTTGAACCAGCTCACGCAGGCGGAACAGGCCGTCACGCGTGAACTGGTCAAGGGACGTCGCCTGTCGGAAGTCGCCGATCTGCGCAAGGTGTCGATCGAAACCGTCCGTTCGCAAGCCAAGACCATCTACTCAAAGCTCGGCGTGCGCAACCACATCGATCTGCTGGCGCTGGTACAACGGCAGCACGCGCCTTCGGCGCCAAGGCCGTGCGCACTTCATTCCGGACATCATCACGCCGGATATGCCGCGCGATCGGCGATGAAATAGAGCTTCGATGTTCCCCTGGCTTGCTCGTGCTCTAGGGAAGTTCTGATTAAGCGTTGCGAGCGCCCGCAGGTCGCACCAGGACGGAGTGCAGCAACCGGAGCATACCGACCTGTACGTGAGGATTCCGAGCACCACCCTCGTGGGAGGTGCGAAGCGCAGCCGCTCAGTCAGAGCTTCCTTAGTTGGCGGACGCCAATACCACGCGCGGCGGCGTATCGAGCACCTTGCGCAGCGACCACCAACCCAGCAACACGACGAGCAGGGCGCCGCCAACGCCACCGAACAGCCATAGCAGCGGACTCCAGCTGTAAGGCAGTTCGAACACCTGACGCGCGAGCACCCAGGCGATGATCTGCGCCGCTGCCGCGGCGACCAGCCCGGCCAGCAGACCCAGCACCAGATATTCGGTGACGAGGCCGATGGCGATGGTGCGCCGCGCTGCGCCCAGCGTGCGCAGCAGCGCCGTCTCTCGCACGCGCTCGGCGCGCGTGTTCTCGATCGCGGCCAGCAGCACGCAGGCGCCGGCCGCAAGCGCGAAGCCGAACAGAAACTGCACGGCCTGCACCACGCGGTCGACGATGCCGCGCACCTGATTCATCGTCGCCTCGATGTCGAAGGCAGTGACGTTCGGGAACTCGCGAATCAGGTCGCGCAGCAGGCCACGCTGATCGCGGGGCACGTGCAGGGCCGTGAGGTATTGCGCCATGCCGGCGGCGGCATCGAGCGTACCCGGCGGCGTGACCAGAAAGAAATTGGGCTTGAAGCTCTCCCACTTCACACGGCGAATGTTGACGATGGTCAGCTCGATCTCGCGATCGGCCATGGTCAGCGTGAGCTTGTCGCCGAGCTTGGCGCCGAGCCGCTCCACCACGTAGTCGTCCACCGACAGCCAGGGCTTGCCGGCGTCTGCGGCCGTCCACCATTGGCCTTCTAGCAGTTCGTTGTCGTCGCCAAACGAAGCGGTCCACGACATGTTGAACTCGCGATTGATCCAGCGCCGCGTTTCGGGATCGTCGAAGGAATCCGCCGTCACCGGCTTGCCGTTGAACGCCACCATGCGGCCTCGCGCCATCGGCCACAGCTGCAGGTCGCGATAGCCGCGTTGCGTGAAGAAGGCCTGCAGCGGCTCGACCTGCTCGGGCTGGATGTTGATGAGGAACTGATTGGGCGCATCGGGCGGCACGCGATTGCGCCAGGCATCGAGCAGGTCGCGCTGCACCACGGCCAGCAGCAGCAAGGCCAGCAGCGCGGCGCCCAGCGCCACCACCTGGCCCACGCTGGAACCGCGACGACGCGCCACGTTGCCGAGACCGAAGCGCAGCGCCGTGCGACCCGCGCGACGCAGCGGCGTCAGCAGCCAGACGAAGCCCCAGGCCATCAGCGCGAGCACCAGCGTGGTGCCCAGCGCACCACCCAGAACGGACAGCGCCAGCATGGGATCGCCAGCCTGCCACCACAGCAGCGCAACAGCGCTGCCCAGCGCGAGCGCGCCGACGACCAGGCTGCGATCCTCGCCGACATTGCGTTGAAACACGCGAATCGGCGGAACCTTGCGCGCACGCAGCACCGGCGGCAGCGCAAAGCCCAGCAGCAGAATCAGTTCGAGACCCCAGGCCGTCAGCAGCGGCACCAAGGACGGCGACGGCAGCGGCGCGTCGAGCAAGGCACCCAGCAGCGCCGCGAGCACGGCCTGGCCGACGAAACCGATCGCCGCGCCCGCGAGCCCCGCGAGCGCACCGAGCAGGAACAGTTGCGACATCAGCACCCAGCCGACGTAGCGGCTGCTCGCTCCCATGCATTTGAGCAGCGCCACTTCGTCACGCTGACGCTGGCCATGCTGGCGCGCCGACAGGGCGACGGCCGCGGCCGACAGCAGAATCGCCGCGAGCACGGCAATGTCGAGAAACTGACCGGCGCTGCCCAGCGCACGACCGACTTCGGGCCGCGCCTTGTCGGGTCGCAGGTAGCGCGCGCCGGCCGGCAGCTCGCGCTCGCCGACGGCTTGCAGGGCTGGCTCGTCGCCGGCCAGCAGCAAGGCGTTCTGCGTGCGGCTGCCGACGCCGATCAGCTGCGTCGCCGGCAAGGCCTGCGCGTTGATGAGCGCACGCGGCGCCAGATCGGTGAAGCCCGCGCCGCGATCGGGTTCGTACTCGATCACGCCGGTGACGCGAAACGTCGATTCGCCCAGCTGCAGGCTCGCGCCGGGCTGCAGATTGAGCGTCTGCCACACGCGCACATCGATCCACACTTCGTCGACGCCGGGCACCTCGCGCACCTCTCGTGCCGGCGCGAACGGCGCATCGGCGATGCGCAGCGCGCCGCGCAGCGGATAGCCCGCCTCGGCGGCCTTGACCGACACCAGCAGCGTGTCCTCGCCCGACAACACCACGCTGGCGAACTCGGTGATGCGCGCGGTGCGCAGGCCTGTGGCGCGCAGTTCGTCAACAAGCGTTTGCGGCAAGGCATCGCGACTGCTGATCAGCGCATCGGCGCCGATGGCGTCGCCGCTCTGCTGCGTCACCGCGCGACGCACGCGATCGCTGAACAGGCCGACAGCCGATGCCGAGGCCACCGAGACAACCAGCGCCAGCGTGAGAATCAGCAGCTCGCCGCTACGCCAGCCGCGACGCAGGCGACGCGAGGAAAAGCGCAGCGCGGCACCGAACGAGGAAGCCGATGCACTCATGTCAGCAAACGTCCCTGCGACAGCAGCAACTGTCGTCCGCAGCGCGCCGCAAGACCCATGTCGTGGGTGACCAGCACCAGCGTGGTGCCGCCGACGCGATTGAGTTCGAACAGCAGTTCGACGATGCGCTCGCCGGTGTCGTGATCGAGATTGCCCGTGGGCTCGTCGGCGAACAGGATGCGCGGCTCGCCGCAATAGGCGCGTGCGATCGCCACGCGCTGCTGCTCGCCGCCCGACAGCTGATACGGATAGTGCGTGAGGCGTTTCGACAAGCCCACGCGGTCGAGCGCGCGGCGTGCGCGCGACTCGGCGTCGGCGTAGCCGGCAAGCTCGGCCGGCAGCATCACGTTTTCGAGCGCAGTGAAGCCCCCGAGCAGCTGGAAGGACTGAAACACGAAGCCGACGCGGCCCGCGCGCAATGCCGCGCGCGCGTCTTCGTCGAGCGCGCCCAGTGCCCGGCCGTCCAGCGTGATCTCGCCCGTGCTGGGCAGGTCGAGACCGGCCAGCAGCGAGAGCAGCGTGGTCTTGCCCGAGCCGCTGCTGCCGACGATGGCCACGGTCTCGCCTTCAGCGATGCGCAAGTCCACCGCCTCCAGTATCGTCAGGCTCGTCGACCCGCTCTGGATGCGCTTGGATACGCCAGACGCCTCGACCACCGCCCGACCGGACGCCGCCATGCCTCGCCCCGCCTTCACATCCGATTCGAGTCCTGCCTCAAGCTCGCGCTCGCTCATCCTGATCCTTTGTCTGTCGCTGTGGTGGGCCTGCGCGCCCGTGATGGCGCGGGCCGAAACATCGGCTGCCGTCATACCGACCATCCTCGTGCTCGGCGACAGCCTGTCCGCCGGCTACGGCCTGGACGCGCAATCGGGTTGGGTGTCGCTGTTGCAGAACAAGCTCAAGGCCGAAGGCTTTGCGCATCGCGTCGCCAATGCCAGCCTCTCGGGCGACACCACCTCGGGCGGACTGGCCCGCCTGCCCGCCGCCTTGGACCGTAACAAACCGCAGATCGTTCTGATCGAACTCGGCGGCAACGACGGCCTGCGTGGGCTGCCGCTGAAGGCCATGCGCGACAACCTCGGCAGGCTCGTGGAGCTTTCGAAGGCCGCCGGCGCGCAGGTGATGCTGCTCGAGATGATGATTCCGCCCAACTACGGCGCAGCCTATACCAAAGGCTTCACCGACAGCTTCCGGCAGGTAGCCGACGCGCACGGCGCCGGCGTGGTGCCGTTTTTCCTGGCCAGCATCGTCGGCCAGCCCGGCGCCTTCCAGGACGACGGCATCCACCCGACCGCAGGCTCGCAGCCGGCGATGACCGATGCGGTCTGGCGCAGCCTGCAACCGCTGCTCACAAAGGGCTGAACTCGGCCCGGCAGGGCTGCATCCGACCGCGCCGCGGGGTCGTAAGCCTGCACATCGGCGGCGATTCGTGATCAAATCGCCTCAACAACGAATTTGATCAATAAATAATCACAATGAAGATCGCGGTCATCGGCAGCGGCATCAGCGGGCTCGGCGCCGCCCACTACCTGTCGAAGCGGCACGAGATCACGCTGTTCGAGGCCGAGGCACGCGCCGGCGGCCACACCAACACCGTCGAGGTCGACGACGGCCGTGGCGGCCGGCTCGCCATCGATACCGGCTTCATCGTCTGCAATCCGCTCAACTACCCGAACTTCTATCCGTTTCTCGACGAGCTCGGTATCTCGCGCCAGAACACCGACATGTCGCTGGGCGTCACGGTGGAGAACGGCCGCGTCGAGTGGGCCGGCGACGAGAACCTGGCCAAGATCTTCGCGCAGCCATCGCTTGCGCTCTCGCCCACGCACATCCGCATGTTGCTGGCGGTGCTGCGCTTCAACAAACAGGTGAAGCAGCTGCTGGCCGAAGACCGCTTGCCCGACATCACGCTGGGCGAATTCCTGGAGCGCGAGCGCTATCCGATGGCGCTGCGCGTGCGCTACGTCGCCGCCATGGCCGGGCCGATCTGGAGCACGTCGACGCGCGGCGTGATGGCGTTCCCGCTGCGCTTCTTCGCGCGCTTCTTCGACAGCCACGGCCTGCTCAACGTCTACGAGCGGCCGCAGTGGCAGACCGTCACGGGCGGTTCGCAGCGCTATGTCGATCGCGTGCTGGCGCAGCTCGATGGCCGCCTGCATCTGAACGCTCCGGTGCGCGCCTTGCGCCGGCTTCCCGACGGTGTCGACGTGCAGACCGATGCCGGCCTGCAGCGCTTCGATGCGGCGATCTGCGCCACGCACGGCGACCAGGCGCTGGCCCTGCTCGCCGATGCCGACGAGGTCGAGCGCGGCGTGCTCGGCGCCATCCGCTATGCCGACAACGACGCCTGGCTGCATACCGACACCACGCTGATGCCGCGCCGCCGCCGCGCCTGGTCGGCCTGGAACGCGCTGCTGGTGCGGGACGGGCTCAGCGACGATCCCATCGGCGTCAGCTACTGGATGAACCGCCTGCAGAACCTGCCGGGGCCGCGCCAGTACATCGTGTCGCTGAATCCCCCGCACGAGCCGCGCGCCGATACCGTGCTTTACCGCAGGCGCTACCGGCATCCGGTCTACGACGCCGCCGCGATCGCCGCGCAGCAGGCACTGCCGGCCATACAGGGCCGGCGCCGTGTGCATTGGGCGGGCGCGTGGACGCGCTACGGCTTTCACGAGGACGGCTTCACTTCGGGCCTGCGCGCGGTCGCCGCGCTAGACCGCGACTGCCTGCCGGCCTGGGCACAATGGTGAGCGACGCCGCCGGCTGGCTTTATCGCGTGCAGCTCATGCACCGGCGCCGCGTGCCGCCGCTGTATCGCTTCGTGTACCGGCTGTTCTATCTGCTGATCGACATCGACCGCATCGACGAGCTCGGCGCCTCGCTACGAGTCTTCTCGCGCAATCGATTCAACCTGCTGTCGCTGCACGATCGCGACTACGGTGCCCGCAGCCGCGGATCCTTGCGGCCCTGGGTGGAGCAGCATCTGCGCCGGGCCGGCATCGAGCTCGACGGTGGCCGCATCCGCCTGCTGACGCTGCCGCGATTGCTGGGCTACGCCTTCAATCCGATCAACCTGTGGGATTGCGAGCACGCCGACGGCTCGCTGCGCGCGGTCATCGCCGAAGTGCACAACACTTTCGGCGAAACGCATGGCTATCTGCTCCCGGCTGCATCCACCGCCGATGGTGGCGCGTATCCTCTGCGGCAGGGCAAGGACAAATGCTTTCACGTGTCGCCGTTCTTCGATCTGCTGGGACGCTACGAGTTCGAGCTGCACGAGCCCGGTGAGCGCCTGCGCGTGGTGATCCACGAGTCGCGCGAGGGCTTGCCGATACTCGATGCCACGCTGTCCGGCGAGCGGCGTGAACTGAACGATCGCGAATTGCTGCTGCAGGTGCTGCGCATGCCCTGGATGACGCTCAAGGTGGTCGCGGGCATTCACTGGCAGGCGCTCATCATCTGGCTGCGTGGGGGCCGCTTTCATTCCAAACCGCCACCGCCATCCACCGACATGACGTGAACAACAACGACAGGGGCAGCGCAATGAACGACGGACGCGACGGCATTCCGGCCGATCTGTTGTCGAACGCGAACAACGCCAATGCAGGTGCGGTGACACCCGGCCTGCGCGTGCTGCTGTACATGCTGCGCGGACTACGCATCGGCAGCCTCGATGTTCGCCTGCCCAATGGCGAGCTGCGCGGCTTTCGCGGCAGCGAGCCGGGGCCGCATGGCGTGCTGCTCATCCACGATGCCCGCATCATCCATCACGTGCTGCGCGGTGGCGAAGTGGGCTTCGGCGATGCCTATCTCGCGGGCTGCTGGGACTCGCCCGACCTGACGCGCCTGCTCATGGTCATGTATCTCAACGAGCCGTATTACAAGGGCCCGTTCGAGTTCAACTGGCTGGGACGCGTCTACGGCTGGCTGCAGCATCGACGGCGTGCCAATTCGCGGCGTGGTGCCAAGGCCAACATCGAGCATCACTACGATCTCGGCAACGATTTCTACAAGCTCTGGCTCGACGACACGCTGGCGTATTCCAGCGCCGTGTTCGCCACGCCCGAGCAAAGCCTGCACGAGGCCTCGCTCAACAAGTTCCGCCTGATGGCCGAACGCCTGCAGCTGTCGGCAGGCCAGCGCGTGCTGGAGATCGGTTCGGGCTGGGGCGGCTTCGCCATTCACGCCGCGCAGCATTACGGCTGCCGCGTGCACTCGATCACGCTGTCGCGCGAACAGCTCGAAGAAGCGCGAGCCCGCGCGCAGGCCGCCGGTGTCGGGCATCTCGTGGAGTTCGAGATCCGCGACTATCGCGACATCGACGCGCAGTACGACCGCGTGGTCTCGATCGAAATGTACGAGGCCGTCGGCGAGGCCTACTGGCCCGCCTACTTCGGCGCCATCGCCAGGGCGCTGGTGCCGGGCGGTCGCGCGGCGATCCAGGGCATCACCATCAGCGCCGAACTGTTCGAGCATTACCGCAGCAAGCGCGATTTCATCCAGAAGTACATCTTTCCGGGCGGCATGCTGTGTCCTCCGGGCCGCTTCCAGGATCTGGCGATGAGCGCCGGTCTGGTGCCCGAGGATCCGCGCTTCCACGCGCTGGACTACGCCGAAACGCTCGCACACTGGCATCGCAACGTGCTCGCCGTGCGCGATGCCGTGGTGCATCGCTTCGACGAGCGCTTCCTGCGCATGTGGCGCTACTACCTGTCCTATTGCGAATGCGGCTTCCGGGTCGGCAGCATCGACCTCATGCAGATCAATCTCGTCAAACCCGGCTGAGCATGGTCGCAGACGCGCAAGGGTCCGGCCTGTGGGCGCGCGCTCGCGGCCTGGTCGTCGCCCAGTTGCGCCAGGGAGCGACACCGCACAAGCTCGCGCTGACGGTGGCCGTGGCCTCGGTCATCGCGGTGTTGCCGGTACTGGGCGCCACCACGCTGCTGTGCCTGCTCGCGGGCAGCGCGCTCAGGCTCAATCATCCGCTCATGCAGTTCGTGAACTACCTGCTGTCGGGCCTGCAGCTGCTGCTGATCCTGCCGTTTCTGAAGGCCGGCGAATGGCTGGGCGCTCCGCAGCTGAGCCTGTCCCTGTCCGAACTGCAGCAGCGTATCGCGGCCGATCCGCTGGCGAGCCTGCGCGATTTCGGCTGGACCGCGCTCGGCGGCGTCGGCGCCTGGGCCCTCGTGGCGCCGTTCGGCCTGCTGCTGGTCTACGCGACGCTGCGGCCCGCACTGGAGCGGGCCGCCCGCAGCCGGCAGAAGCTCGGCACGGCGACTTACTGAGGACATCGGCCTGGGCTTCACCCTGCCGATTCGGTTACCACGGCCGAACCGATACCACCTCGCCTGCGGCACGAGTGCCGCCAAACGCCTAAGCTGGGTGACGACCTTTCTGCCATCGAGACGCCATGACCTCGCCCGCCAACCCGATCAAGTCCCCGCTCGCGCTGACCGACACCCTGCTCGGCGCGCTGGGCATCGAAGTGACCGCCTACGACCGCGAGCGCGTGGTCGCTCGCATGCCCGTGGACAAGCGCACGCACCAGCCCTTCGGCCTGCTCCACGGCGGCGCTTCGGTGGCTCTGGCGGAGACGCTGGCCTCGATCGCCGGCCAGCTCAATGTCGGCGAGGGCGAAATGGTGGTGGGCGTGGAGATCAACGCCAACCATCTGCGCGGCGTGCGCTCGGGCTGGGTGATCGGCACCGCGACGCCGGTGCACGTCGGACGTCGCACGCAGGTCTGGGCCATCGACATCCGCGATGAGCAGGGCAAGGCCGTCTGCATCTCGCGCTGCACGCTGGCGGTGGTGCCTCGTGGCTGAAGCGGCTCAGCCCTTGATGAGGTAGAGCAGCACGCGCTCCACGGTCTGGCGCAGCAGCTCGTCGCAGGCGCCATCGTCAGTGAGGTCGCGGCGGATCAGGCCCAGCAGCAGGGCATTGAAGGTCTCGAGCCGGGCGTCGATCTCGGCATCGGACAGCTGCGCGGCGGTTGGCTCCAGCTCGCGGAACAGCTCGCGCTGGCGCTCCATCATCCTGACATCGGCCTTATGGATGATGTCGCGAATCTTGGGGTTGCGCTCGCATTCGGCCAGAACTTCGAAGTAGGCCGCGCGGTCCTTGATGCGCTTGGCCTTGTCCAGGTGCTCGCAGACCCGCACCAGCAGCACGTCGTAGAGCGTTCCCTTCTGGCGGGCCGCTTCGTTCATGTGCTCGAAGGCTTGGTCGACATGTAATTCGACGATGGCCGCGATCAGCGCCTCCTTGCCCGGAAAGTAATGATAAATGTGCCCGACGCTCATGCCGGCCGCTTCGGAAATCTCGGCCATGCTGGTCTTGTGGAAGCCGTTTTCCTCGAAACAACGCAGCGCGGCTTCGACCACCTGCCGTCTGCGGGAAGCTCCCCGTTTGTTGTCCGTCGTCTCCATTACCACTCCTCTCGGCGTCATCCGCCCGCCGGCCTCGAGGCCGGCATCAGCGGGAGGTCAAGGCGATCGGCTGAGTTGCCAATTTCGCATGCGCCTTACTAAAATGAACGCTCATTCTAACTCCTGATCGAGCCGATTGGGAGTCCTCGGCAATACCAGACGTCCGCGCCACAACGGCGGCAGATCCGTCACAACACATTGATTCCAATAATTTTATATTGGAATTACAGGGAAGAACACAGATGGCGAACAGACTTCTTGTCCCGGCGGCGGCGCTGTTATTGGCGACCGTGATGTCCGGCTGCGGTGGCGGCGAATCCCAGCAGGGTCCGGCCGGCGCGCCGCCACCGGCTGAAGTCGGCGTCTTCAAGCTCAGTGCCGAGTCGGTCAAATTGAGCACCGATCTGCCGGCCCGGACCGCGGCCTTCCGCGTGGCCGACGTGCGCCCGCAGGTCAACGGCGTGATCCTCAAGCGCCTGTTCACCGAGGGTGAAGAAGTCAAGGCCGGCGAGCCGCTGTACCAGATCGATCCGGCGCCGTTCCAGGCCGCGCTGTCCAGCGCGCAGGCGGCGCAGGCCAAGGCCGAGGCCAACGTCACCGTGGCGCGCTCGACCATCGAGCGGTATCGCCCGCTGGCCGAGGCCAATGCGGTCAGCAAGCTCGAAGTCGACAATGCGCTGGCCACCCTGCAGTCCGCCGAAGCCGATGTGCAGTCGGCCAAGGCGCAGGTCGAGACCGCGCGCATCAACCTGACCTACACCAAAGTGCTGTCGCCGATCGCGGGGCGCACGGGTCGCTCCTCGGTCACCGAAGGTGCGCTGGTGACGGCCAACCAGGCCGATGCCCTGGTCGTGGTGCAGCAACTCGACCCCATCTACGTCGACGCCACCCAGCCGTCCGTCACGCTGCTGAACCTGCGCCGCCAGCTCGCCAGCGGCGAAATCAAGCGCGCCGGCGACGACGCAGCCGAAGCCAAGCTCACGCTCGAGGATGGTTCGGCCTACGCGGCAACCGGCAAGCTGCAGTTCTCTGAAGTCACGGTCGACGCGACCACCGGCTCGGTGACGCTGCGCGCGCTGTTCCCCAACCCCGATCGCCTGCTGCTGCCGGGCATGTTCGTGCACGCGCAGATCGAAGAGGGTGAGCGCTCCGGCGCCGTGCTGGTCCCGCAGCAGGCGGTGGTGCGCGATGCGCGCGGACAGGCGACGACGATGGTGGTCGGCGCCGATAACAAGGTGCAGCCGCGCATGCTCAAGACCGAGCGCGCGATCGGCGCCGACTGGCTGGTCAGCGACGGCGTCAAGGCCGGCGAGCGCGTGATCGTGCAGGGCATCATGAAGGCCCGGCCCGGCGCCACCGTGGCGCCCAAGGAACTCACGCGCCAGGACTTGATGCCCGGCGCCAAGCCCGCTGCGCAGCCCGCCGCGGCCGCGCACTGAGGAAGGCGATCCCATGGCCGCCTTTTTCATCAATCGTCCCATCTTCGCGTGGGTGCTGGCACTGGTGACGATGCTGCTGGGTGGCCTCGCCATCCGCAATCTCGCCATTGCGCAGTATCCCGCCATCGCGCCGCCGGCCGTCTCGCTGACGGTCGCGTATCCCGGCGCCTCCGCCGAAACCGTGCAGAGCACGGTGGTGCAGGTCATCGAGCAGCAGATGAACGGGCTCGACGGACTCATGTACTTTTCGTCGAGCAGCACCAAGGACGGCGCGGCGACGATCACGCTGACCTTCAAGCAGGGTACCGACCCGGACATCGCCCAGGTGCAGGTGCAGAACAAGCTCAGCCTGGCGACGCCGCTGCTGCCGCAAGAAGTGCAGCAGCAGGGTATTCGCGTGGCCAAGGCGACGCGCAACTTCCTGGTCGTGGTCGGCTTCGTCTCCACCGACGGCAAGATGAGCTCGGCCGACGTCGCCGACTTCATCGCCTCGCGCGTACAGGATCCGCTGAGCCGCACCCAGGGCGTCGGTGACTTCCAGCTGTTCGGCAGCCAGTACGCGATGCGCATCTGGCTCGACGCCGCCAAGCTCAACAGCTACGGCCTGGTGCCCGGCGACGTGCGCACGGCGCTGCAGGCTCAGAACGTGCAGCTGTCCTCGGGTGAACTCGGCGGTCTGCCGGCGGTGAGCAACCAGCAGCTCAACGCCACCATCATCGGCCCCACGCGCCTGCAGACGCCCGAACAGTTCAAGGGGGTGCTGCTGCGCGTGAACCAGGACGGCTCGCAGGTTCGCCTGCAGGACGTGGCGCGCGTCGAGCTCGACGGCGAGTCGCTGCAGTTCACCGCCAAGTACAACGGCATGCCGGCCTCGGGCATCGCGATCAAGCTGGCCTCGGGCGCCAATGCGCTCGATACCGTCGCCGCCGTTTATGAGACCGTCGACAGCCTCAAGCCGCTGTTCCCGGCCGGGCTCGAGGCGATTTACCCTTACGACACCACGCCCTTCGTCAAGCTGTCGATCGAAGAAGTGGTGAAGACGCTCGGCGAAGCCGTGGTACTGGTGTTCCTGGTGATGCTGCTGTTCCTGCAGAACTTCCGCGCCACGCTGATTCCGACCATCGCCGTGCCGGTGGTGCTGTTGGGCACCTTTGCCATCCTCTACGCCGCCGGCTTCACCATCAATACGCTGACCATGTTCGGCATGGTGCTGGCCATCGGCCTGCTCGTCGACGATGCCATCGTCGTGGTCGAGAATGTCGAGCGCGTGATGGCCGAAGAAGGCCTGTCGCCGCGTGAAGCCACGCGCCGCTCGATGCAGCAGATCACCGGCGCCCTGATCGGCATCGCCCTGGTGCTGTCGGCGGTGTTCATGCCCATGGCCTTCTTCGGCGGATCGACGGGCGTGATCTATCGCCAGTTCGCCATCACGGTTGCCTCGGCGATGGTGCTGTCGGTGCTCGTGGCGGTAACGCTCACGCCGGCGCTGTGCGCCACCCTGCTGAAGGCGCCGCCCAAGGGCGAGCACCACAAGAAGGCTCGCTTCTTCACCTGGTTCAACGATCGTTTCGACAGCGCCAACAACCGCTACATGAAAGCGGTCCACCACGTGGTCGGCCGCACCGGCCGCTACCTGCTGGTCTACGTGATCATCGTCGCCGGCCTGGGCTTTCTGTTCACGCGTCTCAACGGCTCCTTCCTGCCCGATGAAGACCAGGGTCTGATGTTCGCCATGGTCAGCTCGCCGCCCGGTGCGACGGTGTCGCGCACCGAAGCCTCGCTGGAGCAGATCCGCAACTACTTCCTCGAGAAGGAAGGCGACTCGGTGCAGGGCGTGTTCACGGTGTCGGGCTTCAGCTTCGCCGGCCGCGGCCAGAACTCGGGCATGGCCTTCGTGCGGCTCAAGGACTGGTCCGAGCGTCCCGGTGAGGAGCACAGCGTCGGCGCCATTGCTGGCCGCGCGATGATGAACCTGTCGGGCATCGTCAAGGACGGCATGGCCTTCGCGTTCGCGCCGCCGGCCGTGCTCGAACTCGGCAACGCCACCGGCTTCGACTTCCAGCTCGTCGATCGCGGCAACCTGGGCCACACCGCGCTCATGCAGGCGCTGGGACAGCTGCTCGGCGAAGCCGCCAAGGATCCCGTGCTGATGGCCGTGCGTCCCAACGCACCGGGCGACGAGCCGCAATACAAGATCGATATCGATCGTGAGAAGGCCAGTGCGCTGGGCCTGACCATGAGCCAGGTCAACGACACACTGTCGGCAGCCTGGGGTTCGGCCTACATCAACGACTTCATCGATCGTGGCCGCGTCAAGCGCGTCTACATGCAGGGCGACGCGCACACGCGCATGCTGCCCGAGAACCTCAACGACTGGTTCGTGCGCAACTCGGCCGGCACCATGGTGCCGTTCTCGGCCTTCGCGCATGGCGAGTGGATCTACGGCCCCTCGCAGCTCGACCGCTACAACGGCGCGCCGTCGGTGGAAATTCTCGGCCAGCCCAAGCCCGGCTACAGCACCGGTGACGCGATGGCGGCGATGGAACGCCTGGCCGCCAAGCTGCCGGCCGGCATCAGCTACGAGTGGACCGGCATGTCGTACGAAGAACGCCTGTCGGGCGATCAGGCGCCGGCGCTTTACGCGCTGTCGCTGCTCGTGGTGTTCCTGTGTTTGGCGGCGCTCTACGAGAGCTGGTCGATTCCGGCCGCGGTCATGCTGGTGGTGCCGCTGGGCGTGTTCGGCGCGGTGCTGGCGACGCTGCTACGCGGTCTGTCCAACGACGTGTTCTTCCAGGTCGGCCTGCTGACCACCATCGGCCTGTCGGCCAAGAACGCGATCCTGATCGTGGAGTTCGCCAAGGAGAACGTCGAGAAGGGCATGGACCTGATCGAGGCCACGGTGCACGCGGCGCACCAGCGCCTGCGTCCCATCATCATGACCTCGCTGGCCTTCGCGTTGGGCGTGCTGCCGCTGGCGATCGCCACCGGCGCGGGCTCGGG
>JALRLM010000465.1 GCA_023254435.1 Hydrocarboniphaga sp. | reverse complement strand
CCAGATGCCCTCGAGGATCACGTTGTAGGCGATCAGGTTGCGCACGAAGTCGCGCTTGCCCTCGGTCGTGGTGATGTCGAGGGTCTGCTCGGTCATGCGCCTGATGAAGCGGACCTCGAACTCCTCCTTGGCCGCCATCGACGGCACCGTCATGCCGGCCGCCAGCAGGGCCTTGTTGAAGGCTTCGCCGAAGTGTGCGCCCACCCCCATGACCTCGCCCGTCGAGCGCATCTCCGGACCCAGCAGCGGATCGACGCCCGGGAATTTGCCGAACGGGAACACCGACTCCTTCACCGAGGTGTAGGCCGGAATGATCTCGTCGATCACGCCCTGCGCCGCCAGGCTCTGGCCGGCCATGCAGCGCGCCGCGATTTTGGCCAGCGGGCGACCGGTGGCCTTGGAGACGAACGGCGAGGTGCGCGAAGCACGCGGATTCACTTCGAGCAGGTAGACCGTCTCGCCCTGCACTGCGAACTGCGCGTTCATGAGACCCACGACGTTAAGCGCGCGCGCGAGCTTTTCCATCTGGCTGCGGATGTCGTCGACGACGTGCTTGGGCAGCGAATACGGCGGCAGCGAGCAGGCCGAGTCGCCAGAATGCACGCCGGCCTCCTCGATGTGCTCCATGACGCCGCCGATGACCACACGCTCGCCGTCGGCCAGGGCATCGACATCGACTTCGACCGCGTTATTGAGGAAGCGATCGAGCAGCACCGGCGAGTCGTTGCTCACCTTCACCGCTTCGGTCATGTAGCGGTTGAGGTCTTCGTCGTCGTGCACGATTTCCATCGCACGACCACCGAGCACGTAGCTCGGACGCACGACGAGCGGATAGCCGACACGATGCGCCACTTCGAGCGCCTGCTCGTTGGACGTGGCGACGCCGTTGGGCGGCTGGCGCAGCTTGAGTTCGTCGACCAGTTTCTGGAAGCGCTCGCGATCTTCGGCAAGGTCGATGGCGTCGGGCGTAGTGCCGATGATCGGCGCGCCGGCGGCTTCGAGCTGGCGCGCGAGCTTGAGCGGTGTCTGGCCACCGAACTGCACGATCACGCCGATGGGCTTTTCGAGGTCGATGATTTCCATCACGTCTTCGAAAGTCAGCGGCTCGAAGTACAGACGATCCGAGGTGTCGTAGTCGGTCGACACGGTCTCGGGATTGCAGTTGACCATGATGGTTTCAAAGCCATCTTCACGCAGCGCGAGGCTGGCGTGCACGCAGCAGTAGTCGAACTCGATGCCCTGGCCGATGCGGTTCGGACCGCCACCGAGCACGACGATCTTCTTCCTGTCGGTGGGCTGCGCCTCGCATTCCTCGTCGTACGAGGAATACATGTAGGCCGTGCTCGAGGCGAACTCGGCCGCGCAGGAATCGACACGCTTGTAGACCGGGCGCACGCCTTGCTCATGGCGCAGCTTGCGCATCGCCAGTTCGTCGATGCCGAGCAACCGGGCCAAGCGACGATCCGAGAAGCCCAGACGCTTGTAGCGACGCAGCGTGTCGGTCGCGATACCCGCCACGCCAGCCTGCGCGATCTCGGACTCGGTGGCGATCAGTTCGTGAATCTGCTCGAGGAACCACGGATCGATCTTCGACAGGCGATGCACTTCATCGACCGACATGCCGGAGCGGAAGGCATCGCCGACGAACCACAGGCGCTTGGACCGCGCGGTGATGAGTTCTTCGCGAATCTTGTCCATGTTCGATTCGCGAAAGTCGGCGACCTGCGGATCGAAACCGTCGGAGCCCACTTCGAGCCCCCGCATGGCCTTGTGCAGCGACTCCTGGAAGTTGCGGCCCATGGCCATGACTTCGCCGACCGACTTCATCTGCGTGGTCAGGCGCGAATCGGCCTGCGGGACCTTCTCGATACCGCCACCGCCGAGGATCACTGGCTCTTGCGCGATCTTGGCCCCGAACCCTTGGGCAACAGCTTTGACGGCCCCTATCTGGTGGCCCGTCTCAAGGGCAAAGGAAGCCCGATCAAGACCGCGC
>JALRLM010000375.1 GCA_023254435.1 Hydrocarboniphaga sp. | reverse complement strand
CGAGTGGTTTCAGGAGCACGCCTGGAAAGCGTGTATACGGGTCAAACCGTATCGCGGGTTCGAATCCCGCTCTCTCCGCCACATTCCTGTCGGCGCCTTACGCCCGGCCTTTTTCCCCGCGGATGCGCCCGTAGCTCAGTTGGATAGAGCAACGGCCTTCTAAGCCGTGGGTCGCAGGTTCGACTCCTGCCGGGCGCGCCATTTCAATTCCTTTGCCCCTTGGCTTGCGACAGGCGCGCGCCTGTCGCGGTGGTGCCCTGCGTGCCCGGAACCGATGCGCGCGGCCTTCACGGATCGTTGTGATGCAGGTGCTCCTGCAGGCGTGGCATCAGCTCCACGAGATTGCAGGGCTGATGCCGCGAGTCGAGCTGAAATCTGAGGATGTCGTCCCAGCCGTCCTTCACCGCGCCCGTGGATCCGGGCAGCGCGAATAGATAGGTGCCGGCGGCGACACCGCCGATTGCGCGTGACTGGATGGTGCTGGTGCCGATCTTGGCGTAGCTGAGCATGCGGAACAGCTCGCCGAAACCCGTGATCTCCTTGTCCAGCACGCGCTGGAAGGCTTCCGGTGTCACATCTCGCCCGGTGATGCCGGTGCCGCCGGTGGTGATAACCGCATCCACCTCGGCGTTCGCCATCCATTCGCGCAGGATGGCTTCGATCGCGTCGACATCGTCGGCCACGATGCGGCGATCCGCGACTTGGTGGCCTGCTGCGACGATGCGCTCGGCCAGAATGGCGCCCGAACGGTCGGACGCCAGGTCACGCGTATCCGACACCGTTAGTACGGCGATCTGGATGGGCAGAAAGGGCAGTTCTTCGTTAATCGGCATGGGTTGCGTCCGGAATTTTTTTCGCACGGTAGCAAAGCCGCGGTGGCGGCGTTCTTCACGTAGGGGCGGTGATCGCAATGGATTAACATAACCTGTTATGTTGAAATTGCGTCCATGAATTTCAGCCTCCATCTCGACGACGAGACCCTCGCGCGCCTGAATCAGGCCGTAGAGCGCACGGGCCAGACGCGCAACCGCCTGATCGGTGCGGCCGTGCGGGAGTGGCTAGGGCGCTACGAGGCCGCCGACTGGTCACCGACGTTGAGCGAGCATTGGCGCAATCCGGCGCCAGAGCTGGAGTCCGGCGTGGCCGACTTCCAGGCCTGGTTGCCCGCCCGCGAGGCCTGAGGCATGGGCGTGCTGCTCGATGCGTCGACACTGGCCGCGGCGATCAAGGGGCGCCTGTCGGTGGCGCTGGAGTTGGGGCGTCGCAAGCCCGGCGAGATCAATTTATCGGTGGTCAGCCAGTTGCAGGTCGAGGCCGGCCTGCGCGCCGAGCCCCGCGCCATGGTGCGCTACGGCAAGCTGCTCAAGGATTTTTCGGGCGCCGTGCGCCTGATCGAGTTCGGCAAGTCGGAGGCGCAGCAAGCCAGCCAGCTGGCCGGCTATCTGGCCCAGCAGGGCGAAAGCCTGACGGGATTCCAGCTCATTCTGGCGGCCAGCGCGCTGGCGCATGGCCTCACGCTCGTCACCGACGACACACGGCCCTATCTGTCCGTGCCGGGGCTGGACGTAGAGAACTGGCTGCGCGACGACGCGCATCCCACGTCATGACAGGCCGGTCGGGGCGGTTCGCCATCGACGGCATCGCAGATCATCAGGAGCTACACGCATGAGCCGTATCTTCAACTTCAGCGCCGGTCCCGCCACCCTGCCGCTGCCCGTGCTCGAACAGGTCCAGGCCGAGTTGCTGGACTGGCAGGGCTCGGGCATGGGCGTGATGGAGATGAGCCATCGCGACAAGGATTTCACCTCCATCGCCCAGGCCTGCGAGCGCGACCTGCGTGAGGTCGTCGGCATTCCGTCCCATTACAAGGTGCTGTTCATGCAGGGCGGGGCGACGGCGCAGTTCGCGGTGGTGCCGCAGAACCTGCTGCGCGGCAAGGCTTCGGCCGATTTCGTCGTCACCGGTGACTGGGGCAAGAAAGCGCAGAAGGAGGCGGCGCGCCTCGGCGGCGCTCGTGTCGTGGCCAGCAGCGAGGCGCAGAAGTTCACCACGATTCCCGATCGCGCCAGCTGGTCGCTGGACCCCGATGCCGCCTACGTGCACATCACGTCGAACGAGACCATCCATGGCGTGGAGTTTCCGGATGCGCCCGAGGTGGGCTCGGTGCCGCTGGTCAGTGACATGTCGTCGAGCTTTGCTTCGAGGCCCTTCGATGTCAGCCGGTACGGGCTGATCTACGCCGGCGCGCAGAAGAATATCGGGCCGGCCGGCCTCACGCTGGTGATCGTGCGCGAGGACCTGATCGGCCAGGTGCTCCCCGGAACCTTCGCCATCCACGACTACAAGGTGATGGCCGACAACGACTCCATGCTCAACACCCCGCCGACCTTTCCGTGGTACGTCTGCGGCCTGGTGTTCCAGTGGATGAAGCGCGAGGGTGGTCTGGCGGCCATCGGCGAGCGCAATGCCCGCAAGGCCGCGCTGCTGTACGACTACCTGGACGCGCAGGACTTCTACAACAACCCGGTCGCCAGGCCGTATCGCTCGCAGATGAACGTGCCGTTCACGCTGGCCGCGCCGGAGCTGGATGCGGAATTCCTCAAGGGCAGCAAAGCCGCGGGCCTGATCGGGCTCAAGGGGCATCGCCTGCTCGGCGGCATGCGCGCCTCCATCTACAACGCCATGCCCGAAGCCGGCGTCGCCGCGCTGGTGGAATTCATGAAGGAGTTCGTCAGGACCAAGGGCTGAAGGCTCGCGCCGCCATGTTCCGCATCCGCACCTACAACCATATTTCGCCGCGCGGGCTGGACCGGTTGCCGAGATCGCGCTTCGAGGTCGGTGCCGATCTAGGGCATCCCGATGCGATTCTGCTGCGCTCGGCCGATTTGCTGCAGCTCGATATTCCGGCTTCGGTCAAGGCTATCGGTCGCGCCGGGACCGGCACCAGCAATATCCCGGTGGCGGCACTGACGCGACGCGGCGTGCCGGTGTTCAACGCGCCGGGCGCCAACGCCAACGCGGTCAAGGAGCTGGTGCTGGCCGGCATGCTGATCGCGGCGCGCAATCTGGTGCCGGCGCTGGATTTCGTGCGCAAGATCGACGGTGACGACCGCGCGCTGCACGACACCATCGAGGCCGGCAAGAAGCGCTTCGTCGGCATGGAGCTGCCGGGGCGTGTATTGGGTGTGATCGGCCTGGGCGCCATCGGCGTCAAGGTGGCCAACGCCGCCATCGAGCTGGGCATGGAGGTCTGGGGCTACGACCCCGCCATGACGGTGCAGAACGCCTGGCAGCTCGACGCTCGCGTGCAGCAGGCCGCGAGTGTTGAACAGGTGCTGTCGCGCGCGCAGTTCCTGAGCCTGCACGTGCCGCTGACCGAGTCCACGCGCGAGCTGCTCAATGCCGATCGCCTGCGCCAGTTGCCGGCACGAGCCGTGCTGCTGAACTTCTCGCGCGAGGGCATCGTCGACGATGCCGCCGTGGTCGAGGCGCTCAATGAGGGGCGCCTGCTGGCCTATGTCAGCGATTTTCCAAAGACCGTGCTCAAGGGGCATCCGCGCGTCGTGGCGCTGCCGCATCTGGGCGCGTCCACCGACGAGGCCGAGGAGCATTGCGCGGTGATGGTGGCCGAGCAGCTGCGCGAGTTTCTGGACACTGGCAACGTCAGTCGCTCGGTGAATTTCCCCGAGGCCCTGCTGCCGCTGCTGCCCGGCAAGCACCGGCTCTGCATCGTCAACCAGAACGTGCCCAATATGGTCGGCCAGATTTCGTCGGCGCTGGCCCGGAGCCATCTCAACATCGCCGATTTGCTCAACAAATCGCGCGGTGACCTGGCCTACACGCTGGTCGATGTCGACACCGCCATTCCAGGCGCGGTGCTGGCCGAAATCGCGGCGATTCCGGGCCTGATCTCCCTGCGCGTGATTGCGGCCCGATGATCGCCGGCATGAGCCGGCCGCCGTCTTGGCGTATCCTGCGCGTCCTTTTCAAGAACCCCTGATCGAGTCCCTCGTGTCCGCGAAGCCCACCACGCTCCCCGAAGCCCGCGCCCGGATCGACGCTCTGGACGAAACCATCCAGCGCCTCATCAACGAGCGCGCCGAGGTGGCCGAAGCGATTCGCGATATCAAGGTGCGTGCCGGCGACGACGGCGATCACTATCGTCCGGCCCGCGAAGCCGACGTGTTGCGCCGCGCGATGGAACGCAACACCGGCCCGATCTCCAACGACACCATCGCGCGCCTGATGCGCGAGATCATGTCGGCCTGCCTGGCGCTGGAGTCGCCGCTGACAGTGGCCTACCTGGGGCCAGAGGGCACCTACACGCAGGAGGCCGTCTACAAGCACTTCGGCCACGCCGTCGAGGCCCGCGCCAAGCGCGCCATCGACGAGATCTTCCGCGATGTCGATGCCGGCCAGACCGCCTACGGTGTGGTGCCGGTGGAGAATTCCATCGGCGGCATCGTCAGCAATACGCTCGACGAACTGGCCACCGCCAATCTGTCCATCTGCGGTGAAGTGCTGCTGCCCGTGCACCATCACCTGATGGCCAAGGTCGAGCGCATCGACCAGATCAGGGTGGTGTTCTCGCACGCGCAGTCGCTGGCGCAGTGCCGCAACTGGCTGCAGCAGACCCTGCCGGGCGCGTCGCAGGCCGTGGTCGCCAGCAACGGCGCGGCTGCGCAGCAGGTGGCGGAAACCGGGCAGGGCGCGGCCATCGCCAGCCGTGCCGCGGCCGAGCGCTACGGTCTCAACGTGCTGGCCAGCAACATCGAGGACGATCCGTCCAACACCACGCGCTTCCTGATCATCGGCCGCAAGCTGTCCGACCCCACGGGGCGCGACAAGACCTCGCTGGTGATGTCGGCGCAGCAGGCGCGCGCGGGCGCGTTGTTCGACCTGCTGGAGCCTTTCGCCAGTGCCGGCATCAACCTGAGCAAGCTCGAATCGCGGCCTTCTCGTCGCGCGGCCTGGGACTACAACTTCTACGTCGACATCGACGGTCATTGCGAGGACGCGCAGATCAAGCCCGTGCTCGACAAAATCCGCTCGCGCGCCGGGCTGTTCCGCGTGCTGGGCTCTTATCCGCAAGCCGTGTTCTAAATCATCCGTACCCCGATCATGACGGACGCTCTCTATCGCAACGCGCTTCCCGGTGTGCTGTCGCTGCACGCCTACACGCCGGGCATGCCCATCGACGAACTGCAACGCCGCCTCGGCATCGCCGACGTGGTCAAGCTCGCCTCCAACGAAAATCCGCTGGGCCCGAGCCCCAAGGTCGGCGTCGCGCTGGCCGAGGCCGCCAGGCTCAACCTGGGCCTGTACCCGGACGGCAGCGGCTACAAGCTCAAGGCCAAGATCGCGGCCTATCACGGCATCACGCCCGATCGCATCACGCTGGGCAACGGCTCCAACGACATCCTGGAGTTTCTCGCCCGCATCTACGCCGGCCCGGGCCGCGCCGTGATGTTCTCGGACTACGCGTTTGCGGTGTATCCGCTGGCGACGATGGCGCAGAACGCCGAAGCCGTGGTGGTGCCGGCGTATCCGGCCGATCACCCGACCATGCCCTACGGCCACGACCTGGAAGCGTTTACGCGCATCCTCAAGACGCGGTCCGACGTGAGCCTGGTGTTCATCGCCAACCCCAATAATCCGACCGGCACCTGGAACACGCCGCAGGAGATCGAAGCCTTTCTCGACAGCGTGCCGCCACACGTGGTGGTCGCGCTCGACGAGGCCTACTTCGACTACCAGGACGTGGCGCTGCGCTCCAATGCGCGCGTCTGGCTCGACCGCTATCCGAACCTGCTGGTCTGCCGCACCTTCTCCAAGGTCTACGGCATCGCCGGCCTGCGCGCGGGCTATGCGCTGTCGGACGCCAAGGTGGCCGACCTGCTCAATCGCGTGCGTCAGCCGTTCAACAACAACTCGCTCGCGCTGGTGGCTGCCGAAGCGGCGCTGGACGACCAGGAGCACGTGCGCCAGTCGGTGGAGCTCAACTCGCGCGAGCGCGTTCGGGTCGGGGCCGAACTGGGCAAGCTCGGCCTGCGCGTGCTGCCTTCGCAGGCCAACTTCCTGACCGTGGATTTCGGTCGCGACGCGGCGCCGATCCACCAGGGCCTGCTCGAGCGTGGCGTGATCGTGCGTCCCATGGGCTCCTATGGCATGCCGACTTTTCTGCGCGTGAGCATGGGTACCGAGCGCGAGGACGATCGCTTCCTGAATTCGCTGCGCGAAGTCCTGGGCTGATGGCGGCGCTCGCGTCGACGGGAACACGCTGATGCTGGCGAATCGCCTGTGCGTGATCGGCCTGGGGCTGATCGGCGGCTCGCTGCTGCGCGCATTGCGCGCGGCCGACGCGGTACAGACCGTGGTCGGCTACGACCCCGATCCGCGCCAGGGCCAGGATGCGCTGGAGCTCGGCGTGGTCGACATCGTCGCCGCCGATGCGGCGAGTGCGGTGCGCAATGCCGATCTTGTGGTCGTCGCCGTGCCGGTGCTGCGCACGGCCGAGGCGTTCGCGGCCATCGCCTCGTCGCTGGCGCCGGGCTGCGTGGTCACCGACGTCGGTAGCACCAAGCAGTCGGTGCTGCGCGACGTCGTCTCGGTGTTCGGCGAACTGCCGCCCTGGTATGTGCCGGGGCATCCGATCGCGGGCACCGAAAAGAGCGGCGTCGCCAATTCCATCGAGCACCTGTTCCGCGGCCATCGCGTGATCCTGACGCCGCATGCGCAGCAAAGTGCCGATGCGCTGGCGCGCGTGCGCAGTATGTGGGAGCTCTGCGGTGCGCGCGTGTTCGAGATGGATGCCGCACGACACGACCGCATCTTCGCCGCCTCGTCGCATCTGCCGCACATGCTGGCCTACAGCTTCGTCGACATGCTGGCCAATCTCGACGGCAGCGAAGAAGTCTTCTCCAACGCCGGCGGAGGCCTGCGCGGCTTCACGCGCATCGCATCGAGTTCGCCGCAGATGTGGCACGACATCGTGCGAGCCAACGCGCCGGCCGTGGGCGAGCTGCTGGCTCGCCAGATCGGTGAACTGCAGATCATGCAGACCTTGCTGGAGCAGCAGCGCTGGGACGAGCTCAAGACCATCTTCGAGCGGGCTCGCCATGCGCGCGAGCACTACCTGACGCAGATCGAATGAGCGCCTCGACGCCGCCCTTTCTCGATCTGGCCCCGATTCGCTTCGCACGCGGCGAGTTGCGGCTGCCCGGATCCAAGAGCGTGTCGATACGCGCCTTGCTGCTGGCCGCGCTCGCGCAGGGCGAAACGCGCCTGAGCGGCCTGCTCGATTCCGACGACACCCGCGTGATGCGTGAGGCCCTGAAAGCCTGCGGCGTGTCCTTGCGGCCGGATGGCGATGCCCTGCGGGTCGGCGGCGCCTCGCGCTTCCCGATTCGCGAAGCGGACATCTTCGTCGGCAACTCCGGCTTGTCCGTGCGCACGCTGGTGGCGGTGCTGGCGTTCATGGACGGCCGCTACCGGCTTTCGGGCGTGCCGCGCATGCACGAGCGGCCGATCGGCGATCTGGTCGACGCACTGAGGCCGCTGGGTGCGCAGATCGGCTATCTGCAGAACGAAGGTTTTCCGCCGCTGCTGATCGAGCCGTCGCGGGCGCGGTCGGTGCAGCCCGTGCGCGTGCGCGGTGATGCCTCCAGCCAGTTCCTGACCGGCATCCTGCAGAGCGCACCACTGCTGGCGCGCGAACACGATCTGGTGATCGAAGTCGAAGGCGAACTGATCTCCAGGCCCTACATCGACCTGAGCATCGCGCTGATGGCTCGCTATGGCGTCGAGGTGCAGCGTTCGCTCACGCCGGCCGGCGCACCACGTTTCACGGTGGCAGCCGGTGCGCGTTACACCGCGCCGGGCGATTTCGCGGTCGAGGGCGACGCGTCGTCGGCCTCGTATTTTCTGGCGCTCGGCGCACTTATGGGCGGACCGATTCATCTGCGGGGCATGGGCCGCGCGACGCTGCAGGGCGACGTTCGCTTCGTCGAGGTACTGACTGCCATGGGTGCCCGCGTGAGCCAGGGCGAAGACTGGACCGAAGTGACTTCGCCCGGCCTGGCGGCGGGCTTCCGTCCGGCCGCCTTCGACACCGACTTCAATCACATTCCCGATGCCGCGATGACGGCGGCCGTGCTGGCCTTGTTCGCGGACGGCCCCTGCGTGCTGCGCAACATCGGCAGCTGGCGCGTCAAGGAAACCGATCGTATCGCGGCGATGGCGGCGGAACTGTCCAAGCTCGGCGCGACCGTCGAAGCCGGTGCGGATTTCCTGCGCGTGGGTCCGCCGCCTGCCCTCAGGCCGGCGACCATCGACACCTACGACGACCATCGCATGGCGATGTGCTTCTCGCTGGCGGCCTGCGGCACGTCGGTGCGGATCAATGATCCGGGCTGCGTGGCCAAGACCTTTCCGGATTATTTCGCGCAGCTCGTCACGCTGACCCGCGAACCGCTCACGGCCTGACGCCCATGACCTCCGCTTCGATCGCAGCCATTCCCGTCATCACCGTCGACGGCCCTTCGGGCGTCGGCAAGGGAACGGTTACGCGCGGCCTTGCGACCCGTCTCGGCTGGCATCGGCTCGACAGCGGGGCGCTCTATCGCATCCTGGCACTGGCAGCCATCGACGCCGGCATCGCCCTGAGCGACACCGATGCCGTGGCCGCGCTCGCGGGCGGGCTCGACATCCGCTTCACGGGCGATCACGAGGACAACGAGGCGATCTGGGTCAACGGCCGTGACGTCCGCGCCACCGTGCGCTCCGAAAGCACGGGCGGGCTGGCCTCGCAGATTGCGGCCGCTCCGGCCGTTCGTGCGGCCCTGCTCCAGCGTCAGAAGGATTTCCGCGTCGCGCCGGGCCTGATCGGCGATGGCCGCGATATGGGGACGGTGGTGTTTCCGGATGCGCCGCTGAAGCTGTTCCTGACCGCGAGCGCCGAGGAGCGGGCGCGGCGCCGGCTGCGGCAGTTGAGGGCGGCGGGACAAGACGCTATATTGGCAGACCTCTGCATCGAAATTAGCACCCGCGATGAGCGGGACCGCACTCGCACCGTGGCGCCATTGGTGCCTGCCAGTGACGCGATCCTGATCGACACAACGCTCCTCAACCCCACGCAAGTGGCGGAGCGCATTGACGATTTAATCAAGGATCGCGGTTTCCTCTGAAGCAATGCTTCAGCAGGATTTCTTCTTTCGCCAGTTGTAAGCAGGGGCCCGGGCCGCAAGCGGAGGCGGCCTCAGACAACCCAACTTCACTGCCTCACTCCGCCGCGGGCAGGATAATGCGAGATTTTATGAGCGAATCATTTGCTGAACTGTTTGAAGCCAGTCTGACCAGCGGTCAGTCGATGCAGCCGGGCACCATCGTCAATGCGATCGTGCTGGAAGTGAAGCCTGACGTCGTCATCGTCGATGCGGGCCTGAAATCCGAAGGCGTGATCGACATTCAGGAATTCATGGTCGACGGTGCGCTGACCGTCGCCGCCGGCGATCAGGTGGAAGTGGCGCTGGAAACCGTCGAAGACGGCTTCGGCGAGACCAAGTTCAGCAAGGAAAAGGCCGAGCGGATCAAGACCTGGGAGCGCCTCACGAAGGCCTTCGAGGGCAAGGAAACCGTCATCGGCATCATCACGGGCAAGGTCAAGGGCGGCTTCACGGTCGACATCGGCACCGTCCGCGCCTTCCTCCCCGGTTCGCTGGTCGACGTTCGCCCGGTTCGCGACACCTCGTACCTCGAAGGCAAGCCGCTCGAGTTCAAGGTCATCAAGCTCGACCGCCTGCGCAACAACGTCGTCGTCAGCCGTCGCGAAGTGCTCGAAGCCGAGTACAGCGCCGAGCGTGACAGCCTGCTGGCCAACCTGCAGGAAGGCATCGTGCTCAAGGGCGTGGTCAAGAACCTCGTCGAGTACGGCGCGTTCGTCGACCTGGGCGGCATCGACGGCCTGCTCCACATCACCGACATGACCTGGAAGCGCATCAAGGATCCGGCGGAAGTCGTGACCGTGGGCCAGGAAATCGAAGTCAAGGTGCTCAAGTACGACCGCGAGCGTCGCCGCGTGTCGCTGGGCCTCAAGCAGCTGGGCGCCGACCCGTGGGTCGACATCGCTCGCCGCTACCCGGAAAAGACCCGCCTGTTCGGCAAGGTCACCAACATCACCGATTACGGCGCGTTCGTCGAAATCGAGCCGGGCGTCGAAGGCCTGGTCCACGTCTCCGAAATGGACTGGACCAACAAGAACATCAACCCGAACAAGGCCGTCACCATTGGCCAGGAAGTCGAGGTCATGATCCTCGACATCGACGGCGAGCGCCGTCGTATCTCCCTGGGCATGAAGCAGTGCGTGCCGAATCCGTGGGAAGAGTTCAGCCAGAACTACCAGAAGGGCGACAAGGTCAGCGGCCAGATCAAGTCGATCACCGACTTTGGCGTGTTCATCGGCCTCAACGGTGGCATCGACGGCCTGGTTCACCTGTCCGACCTCGACTGGAACGACGACGGCTCCAACGCCGTTCGCAAGTACAGCAAGGGCATGGAAGTGAATGCCGTGGTGCTGGCGATCGACTCGGCCCGTGAGCGCATCAGCCTGGGCATCAAGCAGGTTGCGCAGGATCCGCTGACCCAGTTCATGGCCGAAAACACCAAGGGCCAGATCGTCAAGGGCATCGTCAAGTCGGTCGAAGCGCGCGGCGCCCAGATCGAGCTGGCTGGTGGCGTCGAGGGCTACATCAAGGCCAACGACCTGTCCCGCGAGCGCGTCGAAGACGCCACCAAGGTGCTCAAGGTCGGCGATACGCTGGAAGCCCGCTTCATCGGCGTGGATCGCAAGAGCCGCATCGTCACGCTGTCGGTTCGCGAGAAGGAAATCCAGGAAGAAGCCGAAGTCGTGGCGGAATACAGCCGCAACGCCTCCACCGGCAAGACCTCGCTGGGCGACCTGCTCAAGGACCAGCTGGGCGGCGGCGACAACTGAGATTCTCGTAGCGCCGTATCTCCCCATAAATAATGGGAAAAATCCGAGGGGCCGCGCTTGCGCGGCCCCTCGATTTTTTTTATCGTTCAGACAGGCGGCCATTTCTCTTCCAACAAAATGACGAAGTCCGAGCTGATCGAGCGTCTGGCCGCACGGCAGACCCACCTGATGCACAAAGACGTGGAACTGGCGGTCAAGCTCATCCTCGATCGGATCAGTCTGGCGCTGGCGAAGCAGGATCGCGTCGAAATCCGCGGTTTTGGCAGCTTTGCGCTGCATCATCGGCCCAGCCGGGTCGGTCGCAACCCCAAGACCGGCGAGTCGGTGACCATCCCGGCCAAGCATGTGCCGCACTTCAAGCCGGGCAAAGAGATGCGCGAGCGCGTCAACGAAAGCGCCAGCGACTCCTGAAATAGCCGCCGTATCCGCCCCGGACTGAGCGCATCGGCGCCGGTCTGGCGCGCGGTTCCCCAAAAAATACAGAAGGATCGACAAGCATGTTCCGCATCCTGCTGATCGTCTTGCTCGTGGTCGTGCTGTGCATCGGCGCGGCGATTGGTTACTTCAACGCCCAGCCCATCCATTTCGACTATCTGGCCGGCCAGATCGAGCTGCCGCTGATCGCGCTCGTGGTCGTCGATTTCCTGCTCGCCGTGCTGCTCACGCTGCTGGTCTGCTCGACGCGCATCCTGTCCCTGAAGTCCGAAGCACGTCGCCTGAAGCGGCAGCTCGCCAATACCGAGGCCGAGCTCAAGAACCTGCGCGAGCTCTCGCTCAAGGATGGTTGACAGTCTTTCCGTCTGGCTCGTCCTGCCCCTGGGCATCGCCCTGGGCTGGTACATGCGTGGGCGCGGTTCCGAATCGCCACAGGCCGCCGACGGCAGCGCAGCGACGCCCGAAACCCTGGCCGGCATGAACCATCTGGTCAACGATGATCCCGATCAGGCCGTCGCCTCGCTGCTGCGCGCCACCGAACTCGACAGTCATGCGGTGGAGCTGCACCTGACGCTGGGCGTGCTGTTCCGCAAGCGTGGCGAAGTCGACCGCGCCCTGCGCATTCACGAGGCCCTGGCCGAGCGCGGGCAGCTGTCGACCGACCAGATGGAGCGCACGCGCTTCGAACTGGGGCAGGACTACCTCAAGGCCGGCATGATCGACCGTGCCGAAGAACTGTTCGAACAGCTGAGCCATCGCGGCCTGTATGCGACACCGGCGCTCGAGGCGCTCATTTCGGTCCATGAGCAAAGCCGCGAATGGCGCCGCGCGATCGAAGCCAGCCGACGCCTGACCGCGGTCGGCGCGCAGCCGCGTCAGCTGCAGATCGCGCAGTACTACTGCGAACTGGCTGATCAGGCCAAGGCCGCCAAGGATGCCGGCGAGGCGCAGCGTCTCGCGCAGCGTGCGCTCGAAGAGGATGCCGGCTGCGTGCGCGCCAACCTGATCCTGGCCAGGCTGCAGGAAGACGCGGGCGACGCGCGCGCCGCGATTCGCTCCCTGCGCGAAGTCCCGGATCAGGACATCCGTTTCGTGCCCGAGATCGTCGAGCCCCTGCTGCGCTGTTCCCAGACGGCCGGGCAGATCGACGAGTTTCTCGAATTTCTGCGCGATATCGACGACGAGACGTCCACGAGCGCCAGCGTGATCGCCCAGGCCAGGCTCATGCGCGACAACGGCGTGAATCCGCAGTCGTACCTGGCCGAATCGTTCACCGCGTCGCCGAGCTGGACCTTGCTCGATCAGCTCATGCAGGCGGTCGATCTGCCGACCGACGAAACCATGGCGGCGGCATTGACGAGCTTGCGCGACGCCCTCAAGACCGCGTCTGCCGGTCGTGCGCGCTATCGCTGCACCAGTTGTGGCCTGGGGCCGGGCCTGCTGTTCTGGCAGTGCCCCTCGTGCAAGCAATGGGGGAGCGTGATCCCGGCCGACGACAAGCTGGTGCCGGCCAAGGGCTGAGGCTTAGGGTCGTTCGGCCAGGCTCACCGCGCTTTCGATTTCGCCGCCGCCCAGGCACTCAGCCCCGTCGTAGAGCACGCAGAACTGGCCCGGCGCCACCGCACGCTGGGCTTGCTCGAAACGCACCGTCACGCGTCCGTCGGAGGCGACATTCGCGCTGCAGTCCTGCAGTGCCTGGCGATGGCGGATGCGAGCCTGCAGGCGCGGTGGTATCGGCGCGGGGTGGCGTATCCATTCGAAGGGCTGTGTGCGCAGCTCGCGGCTCATGAGCAGCGGATGCTGGGCGTTCTGCGAGACGCGCAGCACGTTGGCGTCGATCTTCCGGCGGGGGCGGATTTCCGCCCCGTGAGGCTCGATGGCGGCAGCCGGGCCGGAGTCCTCACCCATCCCTACCTGCTCAGCGTGCTCGCCTATCCGGGAGGGAGTTCGCCGATCCACCGGGGCGTTTTCCTCACGCGGAGCGTTCTCGGGAACGTCCTCCGCCCGCCCGCGGAGGCGGTGGCGCCGCTGGCCCCCGACCTCCATCCCGGTCTCACCACCCGCCAACGCGTCGAGGTGCAGAC
>JALRLM010000228.1 GCA_023254435.1 Hydrocarboniphaga sp. | reverse complement strand
GACGGCGCGCGCATCGTGATCCAGCACGTGCTGGTGTCCGACGAAGGCCACGTGACCAAGCACTGGCGGCAGGACTGGACCTGGCAGGCCGCGCAGCGTTTCGAGTTCACCGAGGACCAGACCTGGCGCCTGCGCAAGCTCACGCGCGAGCAGCGTCGCGGCAGCTGGACGCAGTGCGTATTCGAGGTCAGCGATGCGCCGCGCTATTGCGGCAGCGGCCGCTGGACGCACGAAGGGCAGGGCGTGTCGACCTGGACCTCCGATCAAACCTTTCGCCCGCTGCCGCGCCGCGAATACACCACGCGCAGCGACTACAACGCCGTGCTCGCCATCAACCGCCACACCATCACGCCGGTGGGCTGGACGCACGAGCAGGACAACACCAAGCTGATTCGCGACGGCCAGCGCATCACCGGCGCCGTGGTGCGCGAATTCGGCTTCAACGACTACCGCCACGCGGCGACCACCGGCGACGACGTGGTCAGCTTCAAGCCCGCGCACGATTTCTGGCAGGGCACGTCGGGTTACTGGGCGCAGCTGCGCGTGGCCTGGGATCGCTATCTCGTGCAGGGCACGGGCGTGCAGCTGAAGACCAAGGTCGATGGCATGGCGCTGATCATGCCGATCTTCGAGCAGGCCGATCAGGCGCAATCCGGACAGACGCCGACACCGGCCGAGATCCAGGCCGTGCTCGATCGCTGGGCGGTGCCGCCCACGCCGGAGCCGGATCGCGTCGCTACGACTTCGCCCTAAGCCCCGCAGTGAGCGGTACGGCATACGAGTGCCGTGTCCCGAAAACGAGCGGTGCCGTCGCGCTGTGCATTTGCAACTCGTCAATAGAAGAACCAGGTAATGCTCAAGAAAAGCCTCATTGCCGCGGCTTGCGCCGTGCTCACGCTGAGCTGTGGTCTGGCTACGGCGCAGGACTATGAATCGATTCCGGTCGATAGCCAGCGCGCGGAGCAGCGCGAAGCGGTGAAAGGCGAGGCCGTGCAGCTCGAAACCGTGATCGTCGAGGGTCAGTTCGACACGCGCTACGACAACTCGCAGGCGTCCAGCGGTACCAAGACCGATACCGCGTTGATCGATACGGCGCAGTCGATCTCGGTGATCTCGCGCGAGCAGCTCGACGATCTGGGCTCGCTGACCCTGCAGGAGGCGCTGCGTTATTCGGCCGGCGTCAGGTCGGATGCCTACGGCCTGGACTCGCGCGTCGACTCGGTGTTCGTGCGTGGTGCCAGCCCGATCCAGTACGTCGACGGTCTGCGCCAGCTGTTCGGCTACTACAACAACACGCGCCCCGATCCCTATGTGTTGGAGCGCATCGAGGTGGTCAAGGGGCCGGCGTCGGTGCTCTACGGCCAGGGCACCACGGGTGGCATCGTCGCGCTGACCAGCAAGCGGCCGCAGGCCGACGGTGCCGGCGAGCTGCGGCTCGAATACGGCGAGTACGATCGTCGGCAGGTGAGTTTCGACGGCACCGGCGGCATCGCGGGTGACCAGCTGATGGCTCGCCTGGTCGCGCTCAAGCGCGAGTCGGATACGCAGGTCGATTACGTCTCCGACGATCGCTGGGTACTGGCGCCATCGATCACGTTTGCGCCGAGCGATACCTTCAAGTGGACGCTGCTGGGCAATTTCCAGAAGGACAACGGCGGTGCGACGACGGCCTTCCTGCCGTGGTCGGGCACCATCTACGACAACCCCAACGGCAAGATTCCGACGAGCCGGTTCACCAGCGAGCCGGACTTCGATCGCTACGACACCGAACAGAAGTCGGTGACCTCGCTGATCGAGTGGCAGCTCAACGACGCACTGACGCTGCGACAGAACCTGCGCTATTCCGACAGCAGCGCGGACTATCGCACGCTGTTTCCCAACGTCTACGTCAATCTCGATCCGACCGATCCGCACAATCCCTACTTTCCCGATCCTCAGCAGCGCCGCGTGCTGCGTATCGCCACCATCACCGAGTCGGACGCCAAGGCCTGGCTCAGCGATCATCAGGCGCATCTGCGCTGGAGCTTCGCCGGCGTAGAGCATCAGCTGCTGGTCGGCGTCGAGGCGCTGGGCTCGAAGATCGACGAGGTCTACGGCCAGAGCTCGGTGGCGCAGATCGCCGCGCAGCTGCTGACGGGCGGTTTCGATCTCTACGATCCGGTTTACGGTCGCCCCTTCGCCGTACCGGCCACGGCCGCGCGACCGCGGCAGACCGTGCAGCAGACCGGCGTCTACTTTCAGGATCAGCTGCGTTTCGGCGATGGCTGGGTCGGCACGCTGGGCGTGCGCCGCGATTGGGCCGAGACCGAACAGAACGACGTGCGCAATCGCGATGCGCAGACCTCGCTGCGTGCGGGCCTGCTGTATCACGCGGCGATCGGGCTCGCGCCCTATGTGAGCTACAGCGAATCGTTTCAGCCCACGCCGGGTGCCGGCGAGCCGGCCCAGGGCCAAACCGTGGGCGCGCCTTTCGAGCCGCAGCTCGGTCGCCAATGGGAGGCGGGCCTGCGTTACGAGTTGCCGGGCGGCATGGGCCTGCTGAGCCTGGCGGCCTTCGACATCGAAGAAAAGAATCGCCTGTCGCCGGGCTCCAATCCCGCCTACAACATCCAGCTCGGCGAATCGCGCATCAAGGGCGCGGAGTTCGAGGCGCAGACCACGCTGTTCAGGACGCTGGACCTGATCGCGTCGCTGACCTGGCTCGATGCCGGCAGTTTCGAAGACGTGCCCGATGCCGATACCGGCGAGACCGTGCGCGAGGAGTCGAAGCTCGCCAGCGTGCCCGAGCGCATGGCCTCGCTGTGGGCGCGCTGGCGCTTTTCGATCTTCGGCCTGCCGGGATTCTCGGTGGGCGCGGGCGCTCGCCACACCGGCGGCACCACCGACGAGAGCGGCAGCATCGAAATTCCCGAGGTGACTCTGTTCGATGCGATGGCATCGTGGGAAAGCCGTCACTGGCGAGTGCAGGTCAACGGCAGCAACCTCGAGGACGAAACCGTGATCGCCACCTGCCTGGAGCGCGGCGACTGCTTCTATGGTGCGCGCCGCAACGTCGTCGGCAGTCTCACCTACCGGTTCTAGAACCACCATGCGCAAGACCCACTGGGGACAGCGCGCGAGCGCCTGTGTGCTGGGGACGCTGCTGCCGCTCAGCAACGTGGCGGCGCAGCAGGCCGAGGCCTCGGCCGATTATTCGAGCATCGAGGTGCAGCCCGAGCGCAGCGAGGCGGCGATGCTGCGCGAGCGCGAGGCTGTGCCGCTCGAAACCATCGTCGTCATCGGCGAGAAAGTGGGGCGTACGCTGGAGCAGACCACGAGCTCGGCCGCCGTCGTCAGCGGCGAGCAGTTGCAGGACTACGGTGACGATTCGGTGGCCGACGTCTTGCAGCGCACGGCCAATGCCTCGGTCGGCATCGACGGCGACATCAGTCTGCGCGGCGTCAACGGCCTGGGCGCCGAAGGCTACGAAACCGGGCAGCCCGTCATCAGCACTTATGTCGACGGCATCGCCGTCGATGGCGTGGGTCAGCAGGGCAACGTGCTCGACCTGTTCGACATCGATCAGGTGGAGGTGCTGCGCGGTGCGCAGTCCACCAGCCAGGGCCGCAATGCACTGGCCGGCGCGGTGGTGGTCAACACGCGCGAGCCCACCGAGGAATGGACCCTGAGCACGCGCATGCGTCTCGCCGAGCTGAACGAACGCCAGTACGCGATGGCCGGTGGCGGCGCGCTAGGCGCGGGTTTCGCGTTTCGCCTGGTGGCCGATCACCAGTCCGACGATGGCTTCATCACCAACGTCACGCGCGACGAGTCCGACTGGAACCGGCAGCAGGACACGCTGCTGCGCGGCCGCCTGGCCTGGCGGCCGGCGTTCGCGCCCGACTTCGATGCACTGCTGACCGTCGGCGGCGCCTGGCGCAAGGGCGGCGGCGCCAGCTTCAACAGCGAGACGCCGAGCAACGACGAGACGCATCGCAAGGCCTACGACGATCTGCCC
>JALRLM010000328.1 GCA_023254435.1 Hydrocarboniphaga sp. | reverse complement strand
CTCGCGCGCCAGCGTGTATTCGCGCTACGGCCGTCCGCAGGATGCCGCGATGATCCTCGCGCAGGTCGAACCTTTTGCGCAGGACACGCCCGAGCTGCTGGGCTCGATGGCGACCGCGCTCGCGGACATCGGCCAGGACGGCCGCGCGCTCAACTACATCCGCCAGGCACTGTCGCGCCAGTCCACGCCCGACGTAGGCCTGCGCCTGCAGTACGCCGGACTGCTGTTCAAGCTGCGCCAGGACGCCGAGTTCGAAGTGGTCATGGAGGAGCTGCTCAAGTACCGCAACTACGACGAGCAGCAATCGCTGGACCTCGCCAACCTGCGCGTCGCCTATCGTCTGCGGCAGGCCGACCTGGTGCGTGAAGAGGGCAATCTGGCGCGCGCCTACGAGTACCTGGACCCGCTGCTCAAGGTGAATCCGAACGATCCGCGCCTGATCATGGCGCTGGCGCGTCTGTACACCGATGCCAAGGAGCACGACAAGGCTGCCGAGCTGTATCGCCGTGCGCTGGCCACCGACTCCAACAACCTCGACGCCTACAAGGGTGCGATCGGTGCCGCGCTGTCGCTCAACAAGATCGACGAGGCGCAGGCGCTGCTCGACCAGGCCATCGCGCTCGATCCGCAGAACCCGCGCCTGTATGCGCTGGCCGCCCGTGCCGCGCGCGAACGTGGCGAGGACGGTCGCGCCCTGCAGCTCTACCAGCAGGCACTCAAGCTCGATCAGGAGCGCGGTGGCGAAAGCGAGTTCGGCGACGGCCGCTACACGCCGCAGCTGTACCTGCTTGATCCGACCACGAGCCCGGTCAACATGCCGTCGTACGGCGGTCTGTCCCAGGGTGAGCCCATGGCGTCGCCGCTGGCCGCGCCCGTCATCGTCGCCGCGCTCAGTGAGCCGATGTTGATCGCGGCTCCGCGCGCGTCGGTCACCGCCGTGGCTGCTCCGGCCAAGGTCAGGCCGACGCTGGCCGCTCAGACGCATCAGGTCGCGCTCGCCAAGCCGCGCCAGCAAGCTGCCGCAGCCCAGGCGATCAAGGTGGCGCTGAGTCCTCCGCCCGAGCGACGACCGTCGTCGATGGAGGGCCCCTCCGCAAAAAAAGCTTCAGCGCGTCGTCGCTTGCCGCAGGGTGATGTTGCCCTGGCGGCGATGCCGCGCTGGTGGAAGCAGGGTCGTCTGATCAAGGTTTCGACGGCGCCGGATCAGGCGCAGCCGTCGCGTTCGCGCAGCAATGCCGCCACCGGCTACGCCAATGCTGGTTCGGTGGTGCAGGTGCCGTCCACGCTGCCGGCAAACAGCCCGGGCTGGGTGCAGACCGCGCCCGATCGCTACAGCTACTCGTTGCAGACGCCGGGCAGCGGCACGGTCAGCGTGCCTTACGGCTCGGTGCAGTCGTCGACGCCGGTGCAGCAACTGCCGCAGCAGCAGGCCGTGCCCGGCATGCCGGGCTACGTGCCGCGACAGCTCACGCCGAGCCCGCAGCTCAGCGCGCCACGCCCGCGCGCCCGCGAGTCGTTCCGCGACGAAATGCTGCGCAACATGAACGAGATCACGGGCGAGGGCGACTACGCCGCGCCGCAGGCACCGCAGCAGCCCGTGCAGTATCCACCCGCCCAGTACGCTGCGCCGGTGCAGCAGCGCCCGCAGCTCATGCCGGTGACGCCCGCGCAGGGCAGCTACCCGCAGGCGCAGAATGCGCCGCGTTATCCGGGCGCGGTTCAGCAGCAGCCCGTCGTGCCCATGCAACAGCAGGTGCAGGTCTATTCCGCTCCGATCCCGGCTCCGGTCTACTCGGCGCCACCGGGCGTCGGTGCGACGCAGCAGGAATACGAGCGGCAGGGCCTGCGGGTGCTGCCGGGGCAGGCGCAGCCCGCGCCGTCGCGCACCTACACCACAGTGGTGCCAGCTGCGCCGCAGCCGGTCTACCAGCAGCCGCAGCCGACCTATGTTGCGCCCGCCCCGGTGCAGCCGACCCCGGCCCCGATCTATCCGACGCCGAGCCCGCTGTACGGCGTGCAGGCCAATGCGCCGCCGGCGCCGGTCGATCTGCGTTCCGATCCCGTGCTGTCGACGCCGGATTTCGTGGTCCAGCGCCGCCGCATGGCGGCCGACCAGCCCAACGAGGTGCTGCGCGAGATCGCCGACCTCAACGCCAAGCGCACCGGCTGGGTCTCGTTCGGCCTGTCGGCGCGCAGCCGTGACGGCCAGCCCGGTCTCGATCGCCTGAGCGACATGGAACTGCCGGTCGAACTCAGCGTCGCCGGCGTCAATGCGGGCCGCTTCAAGCTGCGTGCGGTGCCGACTTTCCTCGACTCCGGCGCGGTGGAAGGCTCACGCGTGCCGCTGTTCGGCGCCATGGGCCTGGTCGAAGACGCCATCGACAATGGGTTCGAAGGCTACAGCTTCGAGCAGAGCGAATCGGGCGTGGCGGTGGGCGCGGTCTACCAGGCTGCTTCTTTCCAGGCCGATTTCGGTTCGTCGCCCTTGGGCTTCCCGGTCGAAACCCTGGTGGGTGGCATCAACTGGCGCCCGAGCATGGGCCCGGTCAGCTTCAAGCTCGACCTGTCGCGTCGCATGATCACCGACAGCCTGCTGTCCTATGCGGGCACGCTGGATCCGGCCACCGGCAACGTCTGGGGCGGTGTGACCAAGAACGGTGGGCGCCTCGACGTGGCCTACGATTTCGGTCTCTACGGCCTCTACGCCAACGGCAGCTATCACGTGCTCGAAGGCGAGAACGTGGCGCGCAACAGCGTCTACGAACTGGGTGGCGGCTTCTACGCGCGTGCGCTGGAACGTCGCGACATGCGTATCACCTGGGGTATCAACCTCACCACCTTCTTTTACGACAAGAACCTGCGCCGCTTCACCTACGGCCACGGCGGCTACTTCAGCCCGCAGAGCTACTTCTCGGTGGCGATTCCGGTCGAGTGGTCGGGCGGGCAGAACCGCTTCTCGTACAAGCTCAATGCGGCGCTGGGCATCCAGTCGTTCAAG
>JALRLM010000259.1 GCA_023254435.1 Hydrocarboniphaga sp. | reverse complement strand
ATCGCGCGCTTGTCACGCAGCGGCGCCGTCATGACCTGACGGTGTCGCCATCCTCAGCTGCCCCGCGCGATCCGACGACCTGATGCGATCGCGCCTCGCCACGCATCCATAACGCTGACGCAGACGTCGCCGGAACCACGGACGCCACGGCCCGTCGACAGCCTCGATACGACGATCGACATAGCAACCCACGCCGGCCACTGGCAGGCACCCAACAAAAAGCCGGCTTGTCAGCCGGCTTTTTTTATTTCACGATCCCGCTTCCCATCTCGAACCGCAGATGGCAAAAAGCCGCCGGCCCTATTCAGGCCGGCGGAATCTCAGGACCGTTGTATACCGCGAGCACCGCGTCGTGTTGTATGCCGATGGCTACTTCACGACGACGGTGCCCTTCATCTCGGGATGCAGCTGGCAGCTGTACTCGTAAACGCCGGCCGCCGTGAACGTCTTGGTGTAGACGCCATCCTTCTTCAGTCGTCCGCTGGATTCGCCGGCGAAGTTCACGAAGTGGTTGGAGCCGTCCTTGTTCGTCCACGTCACCGTCGTGCCGACCGGCACTTCGAGCGAGGCGGGTGCGAAGGCGTAGTTTTCGATCGTCACCGTCGACGTGCCCGCAGCGGCCGGTGCGGCGGCCGGAGCCGGCTCAGCCATCGGAGCCGGAGCGGCGGGTGCAGCAGCCGGCGCCGGTTCGATCGGCTTGGCGAACTCGGCCGTCGCCACCGTCGGCGCGATGGTGACGCCACCACCAGCGGACTCGGTGACCTTGAGTTCGACGCGACGATTCAGCTCGCGACCTTCATCGGTGTTGTTGTCGGCCACCGGCACCGACTCGCCATAACCGCGCGTGGTCATGCGATCGCCGGCGATGCCCTTGCCCACCAGATAAGCCTTGACCGACTTGGAGCGCTTGTCCGACAGGGCCAGGTTGTAGGCATCGCTGCCCTTGAAGTCGGTGTGACCACCCACTTCCACCTTGATGTCGGGACGCTTCTCCAGCGCCGTGGCGACGCCGTCGAGAATGATCTTCGCGTTCGGCGTCAGCGTGGCCTTGTCGAATTCGAAGGTCACGCCCTGCAGCACGATGGTGTCACCCACCGCGCAGCCTTCGAGCGTCATCGGCTGGCCCGGTGCCGGCGCCTTGCAGATGGGGTTGTACTCGTCCATGTCGTTCGCGTCGGTGCAGCCCTTGTCCGCCGGGAAGTCGATGAAGCCGTCGCCATCGTTGTCGATGCCGTCGCTGCAGATCGGCGGCGGCGGGGGGGGCGGCGGCGGCGGCGGGGGCGGAGGCGGCGGGGCTTCCTTCTTGGCGCCGAAGGGAATGCGCACGCCGAGGTTGAACAGGGCCTCGTGATAATCGCTGCTGACGTCGCTGTCGCGCTCGGGCTTCTCGATGTGCCACAGCGCTTCGGCGCGGATGCTGGCGAAGTCGAAGATCGGAATGTCCCAGCCCAGGCCGGCGTTGTACTGCGTGTGCTCGCCGGCCATGACGTCGGCGTGCAGGTACGGGCCCATCGTGGAGCCGCCCAGGTACCAGTTGAAGCCGGCGCCGGCGCCCCAGACGTCGTCGCCCTTGGTCTCGCAATTGAGACCGGGGCCGATCAGCATCCGGGTGCAGAAGTCGCGCTTGCCGTAGTCGAGGTAGCTGCCGCGCACTTCGAGTGCGAACGCTTCCGACAGCGGAAAGCCGAGAGCCAGCGTGCCGCCGAATCCGTCGTCCGAGTTCGTGCGGTCCTCGTCGGCGATCGCGTAAGACCCCATCGGGGCGATATAGATGCGATCGTCCTCCAGCGCGTGAGCGGTGCTGAAAGTCGATGCAATCATCATCGGCAACAAGGCGTATCGAAACGTTTTCACATCGGGCCCCTTCTTTAATGATCTGTCGTTCTCGGTTCTGCGTACGCCTCCCTGATGTTCCACCCACGTCACCGGACGAACGGCCAAAAAAAATCCACCGGACTGCCGATACCCTGGCAATCCAGTGGACGTCTTTGTCTGTTGGACCGTCGTTGGCCCGTGGATAGAGGCTGCGTCGTAAAGCAGAACTCCCCGTCAGGTTAGCAATATTCCTGCCAGCTCCCGCCGAAGCGTTCAGGTCGATGGCACGATGGTTGCTCCGTCCATGACGACTCCTTCATACGCAAGGAGCACAGGGAAGATTTCTGCTTTTCAAGTTTTGCTGCGCTGGTGCGGTCGCCGGTGTAAGTCAAAACGGACCAACGGCGGTCCTCAGACGCGTCTGCGCAGCTCATGACGCTACTACTGAAACGCTGGCCTCGACGCCAGCAGGATTGCCGCTCAGGATGATGATCCACAAACAAAGCTTCGCTTGCTCACGCCGGCTGCGCCGAATCGGTGCCACGGTCGCGCTGTCGCTGACGATCCCGCCGATGGCGCTCGCCCAAACCGGTGCAGGCGCCGGCGTTCCGGCCGATCTGGTCAGGGACGTGCTCGAGATCGAGCGCATGGCCCTGCAGCTGGCGCCCGCGACGTCGAGCGCCTCGGCGTCGACGGTCTACATCGGCTCGCAGGTCGCCGACCTGCAGGTGCTCGAAGTCACCTTCCAGATCGATGCGGTGAAGCCGGTGCGCTACTCGTACTCGCCGGCCGAATCCGCCGCGCTGCAGAACCGCGGCCTGCACAAGCTCACCGAAGTGCAGCTCGCGCCGGGCTCGCATCGTCTTTATATCGACTACGCCGCGCGCGGCCAGGACGATCGTCCCGGCGTGCCGCGCCTGCGCTCGCGATTGGTGCAGAACATCGATGCGCCGGCCGCCGGCTCGCCCATCGTCATCGAGGTCAAGGCCGGCAGCCTCGGCGGCGATCCGTCGCTGGAACTGCGCAGCGCCGCCGGTGACGTGCTACTGCGCGATCTCGACTACCTGATCCTCTCGGGGCGCTACTTCGCCGCCGCGTCGCAGATCATGCAGATCCGCAACAGCACCGGCAGCCTGTCGCCCGATCTCGAACAGCGCCTGCAGACCTGCGTCGGTGGCCTGCGTCAGCAGATGCCCGGCGACGATTCGGTGTCGCCGGTGCTGGCGCAATATCAGTCCGCCGCCGCCGCGCTGGACAGCGGCCGCAACGCCGAAGCGATTCCGGTGTTCGAGCAGATCGCCGAGGGCAAGGCCAACAGCCCCGAGGCCTGGGTGCTGCGCGATCAGGCCAACACCACGCTGGGCTACTACTTCCTGAGCCTCAAGCAGCCCGATCTCGCCGCCACCACCTTCCGCCGCGTGCGCAGCCTCGGCCCCTACTCCAACACCGCCATGCTGGGCCTGGGCTGGGCGCTGCTGGCGCCGCGTGCAGACGACAAGAAAGGCGGCGAAGGCCTGTCCGCCCAGTCGGTGAAGACGGCCATGGTCTCGGCCTCGCCGGAGGCGCTGAGCACCGCGCGCAAGGCGATGCCGTTCAACGACAACTGGAGCGTCGCCAGCGGCAAGCGCTCCGACGACCTGCGCCGGGCGCTGGTGCCCTGGGTGGAGCTGATCGGTCGCGATCCCACCGAACCCGCCGTGCAGGAGGCCATGCTGGCCCTGCCCTACGCCCTGCAGCATCTGGGCGCCCACGCTCAGGCGCGGGAATACGGCCAGCGCGCCATCGACCAGCTCGAAAACACGCGCCAGCATCTCGAAGGCGCGCTCCAGCACATCGCCAGCGGCGAAATGGCGGGCAAGATCGTCGAAAGCGGCAGCCGCGCCGGCAGCGGCTGGTCATGGTGGCTCGCCGATCTGCCCGAGGCACGCTGGTGGCTCAAGAACCGCCCCAACGCGCCGGCCAATTTCTACTTCGAACGCCTGACCGAAGACGCGCAGTTCCGCGAGCACCTGCAGATCGCGCATCAGCTGCACGAACTCAGCCTGGCCGTGGCGCGCCGTGAATCGGTGGCGAAGAAGTCCGGCAACGCCGAGCTGCAGTCGCGCATCGACAGCATCGAAGAACGCCTG
>JALRLM010000216.1 GCA_023254435.1 Hydrocarboniphaga sp. | reverse complement strand
TCAGCGCGCGCGCGGCAGGTCTGGCCGATCTGCACGGTCGCCCAGCCGCGCAGGTTCGGCGAGGCGATCCAGCGTCGTAGCACGGCGAAACGAACGCGCTCGCCGCTGTACTGCGCGTCGAAGAACAGCGGCGCCTCGTCCTGCTTGCTGCGCCTGGGCTGCGGAAGGTCGTCGTAGCCGGTGATGGTTTTTCCGTCGGGTCCTGCGATGCGATAGAACACGCGATCCTCGGGCGCCTGATACAGCGAGCTCAGGGCCGAATACGGCAGATCGACGCTGAGCTGGCCCTGGATCACGGTCAGCGCCTCGACCATCGACAAGGCCGATGCCGTCAGCAGGCGATCGTAGGACAGGTCGGCCGCGCGCAGACCATAGGCACGCGCGGCGATGAACATGAGCAGCATGCCGAACACGAACACGCCGCCGATGACGCTGAGCAGGCTGCGCCGTATCGACGGGCGGCGCGGCACGGCCGGCTCACTCATCGACGCTGTCGGCGCTGGCCTCGGCGATGTAGCCGGCGCCGCGCACCGTGCCGATGGTGAGCGGTGCGCCTTCGAGCCGCTTGCGCAGACGTGCCACGTAGAGCTCGATGGCGTTGGGACCGGCCTCGTCGTTGAAGCCGAACAGATGCTCGGCGATGGTCTCCTTGCTCGTCACGCGGCCGAGCCGACCGATGAGAATCTCGAGCAGGCGATACTCGCGATTCGGCAATTCGAGATTGCGGCCCTCGAACAGCACCTTGCGCGCGCCGCGGTCGAACACCAGCGCGCCGATGCGCGTGATGCCCGAGGCCACGTCCTGGCGCCGGCGCAGCAGCGCGCGCAGGCGTGCGTCGAACTCGCGGAAGTCGAAGGGCTTGGGCAGGTAATCGTCCGCTCCAATGTCCAGCGCCTGCACGCGGTCCTCGATCTCCGAACGCGCGGTAAGCATCAGCACGGGCGTCTTGTCGCCGCGGCTGCGCAGTTCCGACAGCACGGCGAAGCCGTCGCGCCCCGGCAGGCCGATGTCGAGCACGATGGCGTCGTAGGTCTGATACGCCAGCACCGCGCTGGCACCGTTGCCGTCGCGCTGCCAGTCCACCGCATGACCGACGCGCAGCAGGCGATGCTCGATCGCCTCCGCAAGGTCCGCAGCGTCTTCCACCAGAAGGATTCTCACGGCCTTTCCAATACGTTTGCCCATGCCTGCGTGGGGTGAGCCGGCCGGCGGAATACGACTTTGGTCTTGTCGACCGGCGGTTCGCGGACGACAGCTTAGTGACAGATTCGCTACCTAGTCTAGGCGCCATAAAGAGCGGCGCACTCCAGACGCCGCGCGTCCTGGAGGAGAAAGATGAAGGCTCATGTCATCGCCAGCCTGCTGCTCGGCGGCTTGTCCGTCACCGGCATCAGCAAGGCCGCAGTGGAAGTCAGAACCAACCCCGGCATCCGCATCAACTCGGACGACGGTGCTTATTCTGCCTATGTCGGAGGACGCATCCTGATGGACGGCGCGCTGTACGACAACGACGATATCGGTCCCGGTAACGTCCCCGGCGTGCAGGCCCGCCAGATGCGCATGGAGCTCGGCGGCAGCGCCCTGGGCTGGAGCTTCACCACCGAGATGGAGTTCGCCGACAACGTGCCCGAGCTGATGCTGGGCTTCGTTTCGACGCAGATCGGCCAGGCCGAATTCCGCATCGGCCACATCCTGCCGTACATGACGCTGGATGCCCGCAACAGCTCGCTGCAGGTGACCTTCGCCGAGCGCGCACTGCTGACCTCGATGCTGTGGCCCATCTACCGCTGGGGCATGGCGTACACGGGCTACACCGGTCGCACGTTCTATCACGTGTCGGCCTACAACCTCGACAACGACGACAGCAAGACCACCGATGGCTGGGGCGGCATCACGCGCCTGGGCTACGACCCGATCTACACCGACTACAGCTCGCTGCACTTCGGCGGTGGCTTCGCGCGGGAGCAGTATGGCTACAGCAACACCATCGACGAGGAAACCGGCGAGCACGAAGCACAGGGCGTGCGCCTGCGCCTGCTGCCCGCGGGGCGCATCGGCACCGACAGCCGCGTGACGATGCTCGAAATCAACAACGGTCGTCGCATCGACGACAACAAGCTCGCGCTGGAAGCCTCGGGCAGCTACAAGCGCTGGTCGTTCCAGACCGAATGGGGCCGCGGTCTTTACGACGACGGCATCGAAGAAGGCGAGATGAGTGGCTACTACGGCTACGTGAGCTACTTCCTCACCAACGACACGCGCCCCTACGACCACAAGCTGGGCCGCTACGTGCGCGTGCGTCCCAGCAACAGCAGGACGGGTGCTTTCGAAGTGGCCGCGCGCTACCAGCGCGTCCACGGCGAACAAGGCCCCAGCGGCGGCGCGCTGACGCGCGACGTCGACATCGACGTCGTCTCGGGCGTCGTCAACTGGTATCGCAATCCGTTCGTGCGCTTCGTGCTGGACATCACCTACGCCCGAACCGAAGATGCCCTCGCCAACCAGCGCCTGGACGCCACCACTGCGGCGACATTCCGCGTTCAGCTCGATTACTGATCCTGTAAGCCGGGCGCCATCACGAAGATCACATGGAACCTCTGATTCTGGACTCCGCACTGCTGCTGACCATCGCGCAGATCATCCTCATCGATATCCTGCTCGGCGGCGACAACGCCGTGGTGATCGCGCTGGCCTGTCGCAAGCTGCCGCCCGACCTGCGCAACAAGGGCATCTTCTGGGGCATGTTCGGCGCCGTGGTACTGCGCATCGTGCTGATCTTCTTCGCGCTGCAGTTGCTGGCCCTGCCCTTCCTCAAGATCGTCGGCGCGCTGCTGCTGGTGTGGATCGGCATCAAGCTGCTGGTGCCCGAGGGCGAAGACGCCCACGCCGACATCAAGGGTAGCGATCACCTGCTCGGCGCAATCCGCACCGTGATCGTCGCCGACGCCGTCATGAGCATCGACAACGTCATCGCCGTCGCCGGCGCCGCCAACGGCCACATCGGCCTGGTCGCCTTCGGCATCGCGGTGAGCGTGCCGATCATCGTCTGGGGCAGCAAGCTGGTGCTGGCCCTGATGGATCGCTTTCCCTTCGTCATCACGCTGGGCGGCGCGCTGCTGGGCTGGATCGGCGGCGAGATGTGGCTCGGCGATGCCTATCTGGCGCCGCGACTGGACCTGCCGCATTGGGCGCATTACGCCTCGGGTGCGATCGGCGCGCTGTTCGTCGTCGGCGTGGGCAAGCTGCTGGCGTCGCGCAGGCAGGCGGCGGTTGCGGGGTAGTGGTGGGCTGGGCTGGGCTGGGCTGTTGGCAGGATGGGGGTGAGGTTTCGGTTGGCCTGAGCTTTTGTGTGGCTACCGCGATGGCTCTGCTCATGCACTGAGGGCTTTTGTCCTCGCCGGACTGGCGTTACTTCTCTTTGCTTGTGCAAAGAGAAGTAACCAAGAGAAAGCACACCCTGGTGGCGCACTTGCCCTTCGGGCAAGTTCCCTGCGCTGCTCACGTGCTCGGGGCAGACGCT
>JALRLM010000165.1 GCA_023254435.1 Hydrocarboniphaga sp. | reverse complement strand
GGCTGGTCGTGGTGGGGCTGTAGGTGGCGACGACGCTGCCCGTGCTGGCGTTGCGCACTTCCACGTTGTAGCTGGTGGCGCCACTGCTGGCCGACCAGCTCAGCGTCACCGTGCTGCTGCCGAGCGTGGGGCCCGGCGAGGTGGCGCTGCCCGGCGTCAGGGTGCTGCCACCTGTGGCTTCGATGCTGGTGCGGCGCCGATGGTTCGGTGAGGCGCTGGCGAAACGCTAAGCCGTCCGCTCCGCCAGCCGCTCCAGCGCAAACCGCCGGTTCTCGATCACGCGCGAGCGTTCGGTTTCGGGTAGCGCACTGCCGGCCAGCAGGGCATCGCAGACGCGGCGGCAGTCCTCGTAGTGACCGGTCCAGTAGCTGGCGATGGCGTATTCGTCCTGGCAGCGCCAGTCGTACCAGCCGGGCTCGACGAACAGCAGGTCGCTGGGTTTGGCGATCGCCATGGCGCGTTCGGCGAACAGGCGAGCGCTGGCGTATTGCTGGCGCAGGCGGCAGTAGCGCGCGAGCTGGCCCAGCGTCTCGCCGCCGCGTTCGGGACGCGTTTCGTAGGCGCCGAGAAAGCGGCCGATGACGACATTCGCGTCGTGGCTCAGCGATTCGGCGATCAGCGCGGCGGCTTGGCGTGAATACCACACTTCCTCGATCCAGCGGCCCATCGCGGCACGCTGGTCGTAGCGCTGCAGTGCGCGTTCGAGCTGGCCGGCATCGCGATAGCTCTGCGCCAGATAGAACACGTAGCGCTCGTTGTCGGGTTCTTCGACCAGGGCTTTTTCGAGCACGGCCGCATCGGCGGCGAACTTCTGCGCCGCGCCCTGCTGGCTGCGGGCGCCGTCGGGAAACACGCGCACCACGGCCTCGGGCAGGCGCTGCGAAGGCAGCGGCTGGCCGCAGTCCAGGTATTCGTGCAGCACGCCCATCCAGCGCCAGGGCAGGCGGGCGTCGATCAGGCAGACCCGTGCGTAACGCAGTTCGGCGTAGTCGACGTCGAGCGCATAGACGGGCGCCGTCAGCGCTGGCCGCCGATACGATGGCGGCAGCATCAGCACCTCGTCGGCGTCGATCATGAACAGGTAGTCGCCATGCTCGCGCGCAAGGTCCAGCGCTTCGCTGCGGTTGTGGCCGAAGTTTTTCCACGGCCGTTCGTACAACTCGCCGGGCACGCCCTGCATGATGCGGCGGATCAGCGCCTGCGTGCCGTCGGTGGATCCGGTGTCGACGATGACCCAGCTGTCGACGAAGGGCAGTACCGAGCGCAGGCAACGCTCGATCACATGCGCTTCGTTCTTCACGATCATGTTCAGGCAGACACGGGTCATGGAGGCGGCGCGTGGTCGTTGAGGGCGAGCCTGGAGTATCGGCCGTTACGCGGGCTTCTTCACCTGATGTCCGTAGTTCGCTGCCGCCAGGCCCGGCTCACGGCGTTAACCCAGTGGCGGCCGAAGGCTTCGGCGTCGAAGAAGGCGCTGCTGCGCAGCGATTCACGCAGGCTCGCGCGATCGAGACCCAGGGGCGCAGCGGGCGATGCACCGGCGCAGGCCACGGCCAGGCTCACGTACTCGTCCTCGCTGTACGTCACCCACTGCGGCAGTCCCGAGGCACGCAGAATCTGCTCGCCCTGCCGGCCCAGCATGCCGGGCAGCGACAGCGTGAGCGTGGGTACGCCCATCCACAGCGCTTCGGCGGTGGTGGTGCCGCCGGTGTATGGAAAAGTGTCGAGCACCACGTCCACTTCGGCATGGGCCGCCAGATAGTCGCGATGCGTCTGCTCGCCGTGCATCTCGACGCGAGCAGGGTCGAGCCCGGCGGCGATGCAGCGCTGGCGCAGTCTTGCGGCATCGCTGCCGCCGAGGCCCTGCGACTGGATGCGCCAGCGCGCGCGCGGCGCGGCGGCGGCGATGCGTGCCCAGCTGCGCAGCGTAACGTCGCTGATCTTGCTGCCCTGCTGAAAGCAGCCGAACGTGATGTGGCCGCGGCGCAAGGCCGGTGCCGGCGCGACGTGGGGCGCATCGTCGGGCGCGGTGTAGCAGAAGCGCGTCTGCGGCAGCTTGAGCAGGGCTTCGGTGAACAAGGCGTCCTCGTGGTCCGGTACGCAGATGGCGTCGGCGATCACCGCGTCGACGAAGGGCAGGCCCGTGCTGCCGTAGTAGCCCAGCCAGCTCAGTTGCAGCGGCGCGGGCCGCGTGGCGAAGGCCGGCAGCCGATGTCCGTCGGTGTAGCCCGACAGATCGATCAGCACGTCGATGCCGTCGTCGCGCACCTGCTGCGCCAGCCGTGCGTCGCTCCAGTCGGCCACGTCGTGCCACTGCCGCATGTGCGCGCGCAGCCGGGTGCCCAGCGGCGAGTTTTGCGCACGCGGACGCCGGTTGGAGTAGGCGATGAAGTCCAGCTCGCGCGCCGCCTGCGAGCGCAGCAGCGAGCTCAGGAACCAGCCCACCGGATGCTCACGCAGATCGGCCGATACCAGGCCGATGCGCAGCGGCTGTTGCGCAGGCCGCGGCGCGGCGGCGGGCGTCGGTGCGGACGGCAACTGGCTCGCGTACTGCGCGCCCAGCGCACGCGCCTGCTGGGCAATGGCCTGCGCCTGCGAAGGCCAGACGTAGTGCTCATTGCAGAGCCGATAGCCGATCGGATTCAGCTCGCCCGGCGACACCATGCCCAGCTGCAGGAACGAAATGCGTGCGCCATCGAAGTCGTGCAGCGCCTGCTGCTGGCGTGCGATCTCGATCAGTGCCAGCCGCGCGTACTCCGCGTGCAGCGGCAGCACCGCGCGATACGCCTCGATGGCGGCTTCGCGCTGCCCCGACAGTTGCAGCACGTTGCCGAGGTTGTAGAGCGCATCGACGTTCTGCGGCTCGCGTTGCAGCACGGTGGCGAGCTGCGCGCGCGCGGCATCGAGCTGGCCGCGCTGCGCCTGCACGCGGGCGATGCCGAGT
>JALRLM010000113.1 GCA_023254435.1 Hydrocarboniphaga sp. | reverse complement strand
TTACCTGCTGGGCATGCTCGTGCGCCCGCAAGTGATATCGCTGGGCGTGGTGCTGCTGGCGATGGTGCTGGAGCGCCTGCTGCGGCTGTTCGAGCTGGTGGCCGCCAGCGGATCGGCGCTGGAGCCGGTGTTGCTGATGGTCGCCAACCTGCTGCCGCACTATCTGGGGCTGGCGCTGCCGGCCTCGTTCTTCGCCAGCATCTTCATGGTGGTGACCAAGCTCGGCGAGGACAACGAGCTCGACGCACTGCTGGCTTCGGGGCGCTCGATCTTCGAGCTGACGCGACCCTTCCTGATGGTGGCGGTGGCGATGTCGGTGTTCTCGCTGTACCTGTTCGGATTCCTGCAGCCGCACAGCCGCTATCGCTATCACGTGGTGCGCTACGACGCGATCCACGCCGGCTGGAACGCGCAGGTGCAGGAGAACGTGTTCTCCGACGCCGGTCGCGGCTTCGTGCTGACGGCCGACAGCGTCGACGGCACCGGCCGCGAACTGCAGAACGTGTTCATCCGCCGCAAGGTCGGCGACATCGACGAAGTCACCACCGCGCACGGTGGCCGGCTGGTGCCCAGTGCCGACGGCCACGAACTCGTGCTGCTGCTGCACGACGGTCGCATCGTGCGCGAGGACCAGGACGGATCGGTCGAGGACATCGGCTTCAAGGACGGCGAGGCGCGCGAGGACTTCGCCGTCGACACGCCGCCGTTTCGCGCGCGCGGCGACAGCGAGCGCGAGCTGACGCTGCCTGAGTTGTGGCGCGGCCTGAATCAGGGGCATCCGGCCGAATCGCCGGCGCAGCTGTCGGGCGAGCTCAACGGCCGCCTGGCGCGTGCGCTCACGCTGCCGCTGCTGCCGCTCGTGGCGGTGCCGCTGGGCATGGCCTCCAAGCGCGGGCGCCGCGCGCCCGGCGTGATCATCGCCTGCCTGATGCTGCTGTTCCTGAACCAGGGCATCCAGCTCGGCGAAAGCCTGGCCGAAACCGGCGGCGTGTCGGCCCTGCCGGCCGTGTGGGGGCCGGTCGCAGTGTTCGCCGCGCTGAGCCTGTGGCTGTTCTTCGCCAGTCTGCGCAGCCCCGGCGAAAATCCCGTGACGCGTGCGGTCGGCGCCATGGAAGGCGTCATCGGCGGCTTCAGCCTCAAGCGCAAGCAGGCCGACAAGCCCAAGGCGGCGCGCCGATGAAGCTCGGTTTCGGTGGCGGTCCGCTGGCGGCCTATCTGCGCCGCATGCTGCTCACGCAGGTGCTGGGCATGGCCGTGGCGCTGACCGCGCTGCTGCAGGTCATGGAACTGCTCGACGTCACCACCGACATCCTCAAGCGCAAGCTCGGCATGGCCGGCGTGCTGCACTACATGATGCTGCGCCTGCCGTCGGAACTCGTGCTGGCGCTGCCGCTGTCGATGCTCGTGGGCACGCTGTTCACCTTCTACACGCTGGCGCGCAATGCCGAACTCACGGCGATTCGCGCGGCCGGATTGCGCACGCGCTGGGTGGTCGCGCATCTGTTGCCCGTGGCCATCGGCCTGTCGGCGCTGCAGTTCGTGGTAGCCGACCGCATCGCGCCGCGCACCGAGGCGGCGCTGGCTGCCTGGTGGGCGTCGTCGGCGCTGCCCAGCGAAGACGACGACGAGCCCGCGGCGATCAGCTGGTTCCGTACCCAGGAAGGCCTGGTGTCGGTCACCGGCACGGCCCATCGCGGCCGCGAGCTGCAGGGCATCACGCAGTACGAGCGCGACGCCGACGGTCAGTACGCGGGTCGGCTGAGCGCCACGCGCGCGGTGTGGAGCGCCCAGGGCTGGCAGCTCAGCGACGTCGTGCACCTGAAGCTGGGTCACGATCAAGGCGGCGGCACCCTGCAGCGTTCGAGCGCCGCGAGCGAGATCTGGCAGACCAACCTGCGACCTGACGACATCGCGCGCATCGCCGAGCCCAACCTGCCGCTGTCGAGCGCGGCGCTGCTCGGCGTGATCACCGGCAAGCGCGTCGGCGATCGGCCCAACCGCTACTACCGCACCGCGCTGTATCGCGCCTACGCGGCGCCCGTGGCGCTGACCATCATGGTGCTGCTGGCGCTGCCGGCGATGCGTTCGGTGCAGCGCGGCGGCGAAGGCGGCGGCATGCTGTTGCTGGCGCTGGGCGCGGGCCTGGGCTTTACGCTCGTGACCGGGCTGATGGCCTCGCTGGGGCAGGGTGGGCGCCTGCCGCCACTGGTGGCGGCGGTGACGCCGCT
>JALRLM010000050.1 GCA_023254435.1 Hydrocarboniphaga sp. | reverse complement strand
CCACAAGAACATCGTGGTCAAGGCGCCGCTCACGCGCGAGGGCCTCAAGGCCACCAAGGCGCTGGCCAGCGAAGGCATCAAGGTCAACGTCACGCTGTGCTTCTCGGCGCTGCAGGCGCTGCTCGCGGCCAAGGCCGGCGCGGCCTACATCTCGCCCTTCGTCGGCCGCCTCGACGACGTCGGCCAGGACGGCATGGTGCTGATTCGCGACATCTGCCTGATCTACCAGAACTACGATTTCACCACCGAAGTGCTGGCCGCCAGCCTGCGTCATCCGATCCACGTGCTCGAGGCTGCCAAGGCCGGCGCGCACGTCGGCACGCTGCCGTACAAGGTGTTCCAGCAGCTCTACGATCACCCGCTCACCGACATCGGCCTGGCCAAGTTCCTCGCCGACTGGAAAAAAGTACCTACTGCCTAGGCTTCGAAACCGGCGCGGTCGCATCCTGCGACCGCTGCATCGATTTGCCGACCTACACCGTATCGTCTTTCCCGCCTCGTTTCGGAACCCGCTGCCGATGAAGTCCACTGCTGTCGCGAGCGCTGCCGCGCTCTCCGGTTTGCTCGTTCTGTCCGCCTGCGGCGCCAAGCCGGATGCCAGCCCCGCCGCAGAACAGGCCCAGCATGCCGAACAGGTCGAAACGGCCCTCAAGCAGATCGACACCGTGGGACTGCTGGCCCACATCACCGCGCTGTCGTCCGACGAATTCGAAGGTCGCCTGCCCGGCACGGCCGGCGAGGACAAGACGGTCGACTACCTGTCGCGGCAGTTCAAGGCGCTGGGCCTGCAGCCCGGCAATCCCGATGGCAGCTATGTGCAGAAAGTGCCGCTGGTGGGCATCACCGGTTCGCCCACGCTGACGCTCGCCGTCGACGGCAAGCCGCCGATGGCGCTGGAGTTCCGCCGCGACTTCGTCGGCGCCACCTCGCGCTTCGAACCCGAAGTGGCGGTCGATGGCTCCGAACTGGTGTTCGTCGGCTACGTCATCCAGGCGCCCGAATACGGCTGGGACGACTACAAGGGCCTGGACGTGCGCGGCAAGACCCTGGTCATGCTGATCAACGATCCGCCCATCGCCGACGCCACCGACCCCGGCAAGCTCGACGAGGCGATGTTCAAGGGCCGCGCCATGACTTACTACGGCCGCTGGACCTACAAGTACGAAATCGCCTCCGAGCTCGGCGCCGCCGGCGCCATCATCGTTCACGAGACCGAGGCCGCCGCCTATCCCTGGGCCGTGGTCGAAAGCTCGTGGAGCGGCGAGCAGTTCAACCTCGCCAATCCCGACGGCAACAAGAGCCGCGTGCCGCTGCAGGCCTGGATCACGCTCGACAAGGCCAACGAGCTGTTCAAGGCCGCGGGCCAGGATTTCACCGAACTCAAGCGCAAGGCGCTCGAGCGCGACTTCAAGCCCGTGCCGCTGCCCGCGCAGGCCAGCTTCAAGATCGTCAACCAGGTGCGCGAGGTGCAGTCGCGCAACGTGGTCGCGCGCATCCCGGGCTCCGATCCCGCGCTGGCCGCCGAGACCGTGGTCTACACCGGCCACTGGGATCACCTGGGCAAGGACAGCTCGCTGTCGGGCGACACGATCTACAACGGCGCCGTCGACAACGCCACCGGCACCGCCGCGCTGCTCGAAGTCGCGCAGGCTTTCCAGGCGCTGCCGGTCAAGCCCAAGCGCAGCATCCTGTTCCTGGCCGTGACCGCCGAGGAGCAGGGCCTGCTGGGCTCCAAGTACTACGCCGAGAACCCGCTCTACCCGCTCGAGAAAACCGTCGCCGCGATCAACATCGACGCCATGAACGTCTGGGGCCGCACGCGCGAGCTGCAGGTGATCGGCGCCGGCCAGAACTCGCTCGAAGACGACCTCGCCATGGTGCTCGCGCGCCACGGCCGCGTCACCGTGGCCGACGAGCATCCCGAGAAGGGCTCGTACTTCCGCTCCGACCAGTTCAACTTCGCCAAGCAGGGCGTGCCCGCGCTGTATGCCGACGACGGCAGCGACGTGATCGGCAAGCCCGGCTACGGCGAGAAGAAGCGCGCCGCCTACACGGCCAACGACTATCACAAGCCCAGCGACGAAATTCACAGCGACTGGGATCTGTCCGGCACCGTGGCCGACACCCAGGCCCTGTTCGAAGTGGGCGAGAAGGTCGCCAACGACGAGGTCTGGCCGACCTGGAAGGAAGGCTCGGAATTCCGCGCCCGGCGCGAGGCGATGCTCGAGAAGCTCAAGCAGTAGGCCGCGGCCCGGCGCTCAGCGCCAGGCCCAGCGCAGGCCGATGCTGTAGGTATCGACGTCGTCGGCAGCGTCGTAGCGCAGCTGCACGCCCAGCAGCTTCGTGAGATAGGCGACGGCGTAGACGCCTGCGCTGGCATTCTGCTCGTCCATCACCGCGAGCCAGGTCGCGTCCAGGCCCGCCTCGATGTTCGGCAGCAGCATCGTGCGCAGGCCGGCCTGCAGCGAATAGCCCAGGTCCTCGTCGACGACGCGCTGCCCCAGGCCCGTGACTTCGACGCGGGCGTACTCCAGCCTGGCGACGAACTGCAGGTCGGTGGCCGCGCCGACGGCATGGCGCGCACCCAGGCCCAGGTTGGCGCTGCTGGAGTCGGCGATGACCTCGAATTCCGCATCCGACGTCGCCAGGCTGCCGCCCGCGCGCAGGAACCAGCGCTCGTCGAGCGCATGCCGCAGGTCGATCGCCAGGCCATCGGCCTCGGCCGCGCTATCGCGCGCCTGCGCATCGATGTAGGTCGCGTCCATAAAGCCCGGCACCAGTCCTTCGGCGGCAACCGTGCTGGCCTGCAGCGCAGCCAGCAACCCGGCGGCCAGGCGCAATCCCGTTCTGAATGTCATCGTGGTGGTTCCGTACTCGTTGCGTGCTCGTGACGTGCTCATTACTTGGGGTTGCGCGTGTCGACCTGATGGATCCATTCCGCCGGCGTCATGCTCCAGCTGACGCCGGTGACCGCCGACGCCGAGGCGCCGGCGACCGTCGAGAAGCCGGTGTCGGGCAGGCTCAGGCCCGAGCCGAAGCCCTGGATCAGCAATGCCGCGCCCACCGTGTTCGAGTAGCTCGAATCGAAGGCCCCCAGCGGCACCGCCAGGCCCAGGCTCGCGCTGGCGCCGACCTGCAGATAGGTCGGCGTGAGCACCGCCGTATTGACGCCATGCTCGCCGCCGAACAGGTAGGGCGAGTCGATCTCCACCGAGCCACGCTGCAGGCCCACGGGCAGATCGATCAGGTTCAGGCCCATCGTCGTCATGCTGTGCATGAGCAGGGAGCTGGCGCCGCCGGACGGCGTCGTGGCCGCGCGCTTGTCGCTGTACATGCCGATCAGCGATGGCGTGCTCGCCCCCAGCGTCAGGCGACCGTAAAGCCCCGTGCTGTACCAGCCATGCGACATCGGCTCGGTGGTCAGCAGGCTGCCGCCGATGCCATAGGTGACCACGCCGGTTCCGCCGCCGAGATCCAGCGTCGGCCCCGTCCACACCACCGATTGCTTGGCTTCCATCGCGATCTGTCCGGCGATGCCCGTCGAGATCGCCAGCGTCGACCACAGGCCGGCCGTGAACGACAGCTCCTGCACCGTGAACAGCCCGCTGGGATCGAGGCGATTGACCGGGTTGCCGTGCGCGTAGGCGTAGCGATGCAGCGATTGCGGGTCTTCGAGAAAGCCCGGAAACGGATCGCTGGACATGAACTGGCCGCTGTGACGATCCAGGTAGCGCGCCCGCAGGTAGGTCAGGTCACCGATCGCATCGCGGGCTTCGCCGAGGTAGCGATAAGGCTGCGTGCTGTCACCGCTGCTGGCCACCGTGCGGCCGTAGCCGTCGTACTCGTAGGCGGCGATGCGTGCGCCCGCGGCGTCGCTGAGCGCACGCACGCTGCCCAGGCCATCGGCGTGATAGAACTCGCGCCCCGCCGGCATCGCCACCGAAATGCGACCCAGGCCCTGCACATAGGCGGCGAGCGTGTTGCCCGCGGCGTCGTAGGCCTCGGCCACGTCGGCGTAGTCGCGCTGATGATCGAGCAGATAGTGCGTTTCGGCGCCGTCGACGGTCTGGCTCACGCGCAGGCCCGCGGCGTCGTAGCGATACGTGGCCGCCTGCGTGCCCGCCGCATCGACGCGCGTCAGGCCGCGCAGCCGGTTGTCGGGCGTCCACTCGTAGCTCAGCCGCTCGTTCGGCGTGATGCGCGCGAGCCGGTTGCCGTTGGCGTCATAGGAATAGCTCGCCGAACCGGCGCTGCCGCTCTCCGACACCAGGCGGTCGTTGTCGTCGTAGCGATATTCCGACAGGCCTTCGAGCGTGTCCCCGCGCGTGAGCCGGTTGCCGACCGCGTCGTAGCCGTAGTCGATGCTGCGCGTGGCGCCCGACGAGCTGCGCGTCTCGCCGATCAGGCGTGACAGCGCGTCGTAGCGATACGACAGCGTGGGACCGCCCGGCATCTCCACTTGCGTCTGGTTGCCGCGCGTGTCGTATTGCGACTGCAGCGCGGCGATGAGTTCGCCGGAAGCATTGACGGCGGACAGGCTGGCAAGCCGGTCGCGCGCGTCGTAGCCGCGGGTTTCGCTCACGCCGTTGGGCAGCCGCGTGCTGACCGGATTGCCCACCGCGTCGTAGCCATAACGCGTGACGCCGCCCTGGGGATCCACCACCTGCAGCAGACGACCGCCGTTGTCGTATTCGTAGGCCACCGTGCCGCCCGGCGTGCGTACCGAGCCAACCGCACCGGCGGCGCTGTAGGTGTAGGCGATCTGCCGGCCATCGGGCTCGGTGCGCGAGATCAGGCGGCCGCGCGCATCGTAGGCGTACTGCGTGGTGCCGCGTGCATCGCTGACCGACTGCGGCTTGTCGAGCAGGCCATACACGAACTGCTGCACCTCACCGCCTTCGATGCGCCGCGTCAGCAGGCGGTTCAAGGCATCGTAGGCCAGCTCGACCACGCCGCCGTTGGCGTAATCGATACGATCGAGCAGGCCCAGCGCGTTGTAGCGCCGCGTCTCGCGCTGGCCCAGTGGCCTTATCGTCGCGGTGCGCAGGCCGCGCAGCTCGTACTCGAAACGCGTTAGTCGTCCCAGCGCATCGCGGATCGAGATCACGCGGCCGAGTTCGTCGTACTGATACTGCGTGCGACCGCCCGCCGCATCGTCGACGGCGATGAGCCGGTTCAGCGCATCGTAGGCATAGCGCGTGCGGCCACCGCCGGCATCGATGGCTTCGACCAGGTTGCCGACGGCGTCGTAGGCACGGCCCAGCGTGCCGCCGTCCGCCAGCGTCACCCCGATCTGGCGTCCCGCCGCGTCGTAGCGGAACGCGGTTTCGCGTCCCAGCGCATCGACGGACCGGATCACGCGGCCGGCGGCATCGTAGTCGACGCGCTGTTCGTTGCCCTGCGGATCGCGCCGGCCGATGCTGCGGCCGGTGGCGTCGTAGGCGAAGCTCAAGCGGCCGCCGGATTCGTCGACGAAACCCGTGAAGCGACCGGCGGCGTCGTACTCCAGGCTGCGACGCGGATTGTCGGCGTCGTCGCCGGGCGTGTCGTCGGGATAGACCATCTGCGTGGCATGGCCGTCGGCGTCGTAGCCCAGGCCCACCGGCAGGCCGCTGGCATCGGGCGTGGCCACCGGCCGGCCCTTGAGGTCGTAATCGGTGACCAGCCGCTGGCCATCGGGCAGCACGATCTGCGTGCGCTTGCCGTAGGCGTCGTAGACGTATTCGGTGCGCTTGCCCTGCACGTCGGTCGCCGCGATCAGCTGGCCGGCCACGTCGTACTCGTTGCGCGCCACCTGGCCCAGCGCGTCGGTGCTGCTGAGCAGCCTGCCGTTGCGGTCGTAGCTCGCGGCCCGCGACACGGTCTGTACGCCGTCCGCCGTCGTCACCTGCTGCGTCGATGCCGTCACGCGGCCGCCGCCATCGAACTGCCGCTGGCTGATGTTGCCCAATGCGTCGGTGACGATGCTGCGATTGCCCGCCGCGTCGTAGCCGAACTGCGTCATGCGTCCCGCCGCGTCGACCGTGGCCAGCAACTGGCCACGACTGTCGTAGGAAAAGCGCGTGACATGGCCCAGCGCATCGCGCGTGGCGGTTCGATTGCCACGCGAATCGACCTCGAAGCTCGTCGTGTTGCCGAGCGCATCGGTGGTGCCGGTGAGCTTGCCGCTGGCGTTGTAGGCGTAGGACGTGACCTGCCCGAGCGCGTTGGTGCGGGCGGTTTCCTTGCCGTTGGCGTCGTAGGCGAACGACACCGTGTTACCGAGCGCATCCTGCTGCGACAGCATGCGGTCCTGATCGTCGTAGCGGCGCCGCGTGACGCCGCCGCGTGCATCGGTCTCGGCCACCACGTTGCCGCGCGCGTCGTACTCGTAGATGCGCTGCGTGCCGTCGGGATCGCGCTGCACGTCGAGACGATTGTCGAGATCGTGACCGATCTCGTAGCGCTGGCCGCCGGCATCGATGACCGCGACCAGGCGCCCATCGGCGTCGTACTCGTTGCGCGCCTGGCGACGGCCCAGAGGATCGACCATCTCGATCAGGTTGTGGCGGCTGTCGTAGCGGAAGCTCGTGACGTGGCCTTCGCGATCGGTGTGCGCCGTCAGATCGCCGTTGCCGTCGTAGGCATAGCGCTGCACGTTGCCGGTCGCATCGGTGACGGCGGTGATGCGACCCGCCGCGTCACGCGAAAACACGACGCTCGCGCCCGACGAATGCACCACGCCACTGGCGCTGATGCTCAGCGTGTTGCCGTTGGCATCGCGCACGCTCTGCAGGCCATTGCGACGATCGATGACGTACTGCGTGCCGTCGATGGCGGTGTAGCGGAAGCGCTGCGGATCGAAGGCGTTGAAGCTGGTGTCGTCTAGCAGCGTCACGTCGCCGGGCTGGCCGTCGAAGATGATGAGGTGGGCGTTGTCGAGTACCTCGAGCCGGCCCGTGCTGCCGGGCCGGGCCACGTAGCGCGCCATGGTGTTGGTCAGCGGCACCAGCGTCGACTTGATCGGGTTCGGCGTCAGGTCGAACTCCTCCACGCGACCGCCCGGCAGCATCACGCTGGCCTTGTGGCTGCGCGTCGGCATCAGCTGGAAATTGAAGCCGCTCTTGACCACGGTCCAGTCGCCGCCATGCACGCGATCCAGACGAACCTTCAGCGTGTTGAAGGCCAGCTGCCAGCCGACGCCGAAGTCGCCGCGACGCTTGTCGCGATTGTCGTAGTTGCGGATCACCTGGATCGGAATGCCCGCCATCGGCACATCGAGATCGATGAAGGCCAGCGAGTACAGACCCACCTTCATCTCGCCATCGACCTGCACCACGATCGAGCTCGTGCTCTGGTTGCCGCCGGCATCGTGGACGGTCAGTAGCAGTTCGTACTGATCGTTGATCAGCAGCGTCGGATCGAAGCGGCCCAGCACGCCGTCGATGACCGGCGTGCTGCTGCTGTGAATCAGCGTCGCGGTCGATTCGCCTACCGGTCGATAAGCCAGTTCGTAGCGCACGAAGTTCTCATCGCTGGCGGTGCCGACGATGTCGATGGGCTGCGTCACCACGCTGTCGTCGTCCAGGCCCGAGAAACCGGCCACGGGCGGCGTGGAGTCATTGATCTCGATGTAGACGTTGATCGTCGCGAAGGCCGACAGGCCGCCGTGCTGCGCGCTGACGATGGCCATGCCGAAAGCCTGTCCGCTCACCACGCCGCCGGCATCGACGCTGGCGATGGACGGCGCCGAGCTGCTCCAGGCGGCCAGCGCCGTCACGTTATGGCTGGTGCCGTCCTCGAACTGCGCGGTCAGCGTGAACGCGCGCGTTTCGCCTTCCAGCAGCAAGGCTTCGACCGGCGTCATCAGCAGCGCGGCGACCGTGCGCTCGCCATCGGCGCCATCGCAATTCTGGTCGATGCCGTCGCCGGGGAAATCGGGCGCGCCGGGATAGATGCGATCGTCGAAGTCGTTGCAGTCGCCGGCATCGGCGCGCACGCCGTCACCGTCGTTGTCGCTGCCGTCACCGGGCGGGCCGCTCGATACCGACAGGCTCACGGCGGCGCCGGGCTGCGCATGCGATCCAGCGGCCGGGCTCTGCGCGTAGACATGGCCATCGGGCACGCTCGCATGCGGGCCCACGAGCACGCGGCCCGCCACGAAACCGGCCGATTGCAGCGCGCCTTCGGCGGCCACACGCGCCTGCCCGACCACGTCGGGAATCGCCACGGGCTCGACCACCAGTACACCAAAGGACTGCAGCGCGAAGAAGCCGTGCTGATCCTCCACGCGCACGTCCACCGTCTGCGTGCCGAGTTGCGACGACGACGGCGTCCAGCGGATCAGGCCGGTGCTCGCCTCGATGCCCATGCCGGACGGCGCATGCTGCAGCGAGAAGCGCAGCGTGTCGCCGGCATCGGGATCGCTGGCACGCACTGCGTACAGATACTCGACGCCCGCGGCGGCCGAGACGATCGGCGTGGAGTGGATGAGCGGCGAGGAATTCTGCGGCCGGATCGTGAGGTAGGCGGTGGCGACATTGGACAGGCCGATGCCGTCGCTGGCCTGGTAGGTGAACGAATCGGCCTGGTCGGCCTCGTCGGGCAGGAAGGCGTTCTGCCGATAGTGATTGAGCCCCGGCGTGAGCCAGTTGGGCTGCTCGACGGCCGGGATCGTGCCATCGAGCCGGATATTGGTGACGTGGTAGCTGTGCTGGTTCCACAGCGGTCGCGTGGCCACCCAGTCGCCGCGGCTGCTCTCGAACACGTAGAGCCCCGGCGGACGCCGCGTGCCGTCGGGCAGCGGCTGCGAGTTGTTGTCGGAGCTGGCGAGAATCTCGGCCTGGCCGTCGCCATCGATGTCGGCGACGATCGACGCTTCCACGCCGGTGGTCGCACCCATCGGCGTGCGGAACAGCACGTGGCCGTCGCGTCCGCGGAAGATCCATTGCGTCTGTTCGTCGCGATACACCACTTCGGCCGAGCCGTCGTTCTGGAAGTCGAACACGGTCGATCCGGTGCGGCTCGACGAGCCGTCGACGGTCGGCATCTGCCAGAGGATGCTGCCGTCGGTGTCGAACACCACGTAGCGGCTGCCGCCGGCGACGCCGATCTCGGGCTGCCCGTCGCTGTCGAAATCAGCCACCGTCGGCGGGCCGCCGCCACCGCCGCCCGGAATCGCGATCGGCCCCCACTTGATGAGTCCGTCGTGCTCCAGCAAGTACACCGAGCCGCTGCGCACCAGCACGATCTCGGCGTAGGGGTCGCTATCGAAATTGCCGACCGCGTTGTAGCCGTCGCCGAGCGAGCCGATGGTCCAGAGGATGGTGCCGGCGTTGTCGTACAGCGTGGCGCCGCCGACGATGTTGGGCGCACCGTCGAGATCGACGTCGGCCACCACCGGAATGCAGGCCGCGTAGCTGTTGTAGTTGTTGTTGCCGCAGCCGCCGGCCGCCGAGCGGAAGCGCACCGTGCCATCGGCGTTGAGCGCGGTCACGCCGGAGTTGGCGGCGGTGACACCGCCGACGATCTCGGGCGAGCCGTCGCCATCCAGATCCACCAGCGAGAGATTGCCCGGGGCGTAGCCCAAAGTGCGATTCCACTTGAGCGTGCCGTCGTGCTCCAGCGCGATCACGTTGTTGGCGCTGCCGTTGAGCAGAATCTCCGGGCGCCCATCGCCGTCGATGTCGCCGACGGTGGCGCTGGTGCGTGTGGAGTAGACGCCCGGATAGCGGAAGCGCTCGCTGCCATCGCGACCGTCGAGCACGATCAGTTCGCCGCGCCCCGAGGCGAACAGCACTTCGGGGAAGCCATCGCCGTCGAGGTCGATGACGGTCGGCGTCACCGCCAAGGGCGCTTCCTGCCAGGACCAGCCTTCCGCCGGCTCCGGCAGCTGCGAAATGCCGTCGCCGAACACGCGCAGCTCGGAGAATCCGCAGTCCTGCGGGTTCTCGTAGCCGGTGGCGCGAAAGCGCACACGGCGCACATTCGCCACCGGCGCGCCGGCGAGTGCGACGACATCGATCACCACGTCGCGCACCGGTGCCGGAAACGCCACGTCGCCGCTGCTGAACAGCAGGGTGTCGGCTTCGTCGTAGAGCTCGAAGATGCCCGAGGTGAAGTCGTGGCCGTCGGGAAACTGCCGATTGCCGTACATCTCGATGCGGCGCACCACCACGTCGATCTCGAAGCGCAGGTCGACCGTGGCATTGCGATCGCTGGTCGACGAAAACCACGAGGTGTCGAGACTGTTGTCGAGCACGCGCGACACCGGATAGCTCGTGCTGTAGGTGCTGCTGGCCTGCGCCGTGGGAATGGCCAGCTGCGTCAGCTCGATGTTCTCGCGCACGATGCTGCCGGTGGTGCCCGGCGTGTAGACGAAGCCGCCATCGGCATTCATGGCCAGCGCACCGCGGCGCGGCGGCTGCAGCACCTGCACGCTCAGCGCATCGCCATTGGCATCCTCGTCGTTGGCGAGCACGCCGGGCGTGGCCACGCTCAGCACTTCGCCGAAGCGCGAGCTGTAGTCGTCGTCGCGCGCCAGCGGCACGAGGTTCTCGCCCTTCACGTCGACGACGTAGGACTGCAGTGCCACACGACCGGTGGAATCGGTGACGCGCACGGTAACGTCGCGCCGGCCGACGTCGCCGGAGGCCGGTGTCCAGGCCACGGCGCCGCTAACGGCATCGATGCTCATGCCCGGCGGATGCGCGTCCAGCGAATAGCGCAGCACGTCGTCGGGCAGGTTCGGGTCGGTGGCGGTGACGGCGTAGGCATAGCCCACGGCCTGTCGCGCCGCGAGCACCGGCGTGCTGGTGATGCTCGGGCCGGCGTCGATGCTGTCGGGTCGCGGGTCGACGCAGTCGAGCAGGCCATCGCCGTCGCGGTCCACATCGGCGACGCCGCAGCCGCAGATGCCCGGACTGGTCTTGCCCGGATCGGTCGGGCAGGTGTCGATGCAGGCCGGCGCGCCGTCGCCATCGACGTCAGCGTCGGAAGCGCCGCAACCGCAGATGCCCGGCGCGCTCTTGTCGGGATCGGCCGGACACAGGTCGCCCGGCAGGGGTTCTTCTTCCTCCTCGCCTTCTCCACCACCCTCGCCCTCCCCGTCGCCATCGCCATCGCCATCGCCATCGCCGTCGGGCTCGGTGGCGCGCACGATGGTGGTGTCGGCCTCGCTGAACAGGCGGCCGTCGCCGACGACGAGCTGCAACAGGTAATCGCCGGCGACGTCGGGCGTCAGGCTCGCCTGCATCTGGTCAGCGGTCGCTACGGCGGCGTTGCTGCCGGCCGGGCGCGCGATCAGGCTCCACTGATAGCTCAGCGCATCGCCGTCGGCATCGCGCGAACCGCTGCCGTCGAGCACGACGGCACTGCCGACCTCGACCGAGCGCTCGGGCCCGGCTTCGGCGACCGGCCGCGTGTTGAGGGTGTCGATCACCACGGTGTCGGCCGCCGACTCGAGCCGGCCGTCGTCGACGATGAGCTGTGCGGTGTAGCTGCCGGCGACGTCGGCCGTGAAGCGCGCCGACACCGTGGTCTCGCCCGACAGCGCGGCCTGGCTGCCCGCGGGGCGGCTCGTCAGCGTCCAGCGATAGTGCAGCGCGTCGCCGTCGGCATCGACGGAGGCACTGCCGTCGAGCGTCACCGACGCGCCCACGGCGACCGCCTGGTCGGCGCCCGCATCGGCCAGTGGCCGCGTGTTGCCGGCCACTGCGATCACCACGGTGTCGACCGCCGTCGCCAGGCCGTCGTCGACGGTGAGCTGCACTACGAAGTCACCGCCGCGATCGGCGATGAAGCGCGGCGCCAGCCCGTCGGCATCGGCGAGTTCGGCCACGCTGCCGGCCGGTCGCGACAGGAACTGCCAGCGCAGGCGCAGCAGATCGCCGTCGGCGTCGGACGAGCCCGAGCCGTCGAGTTGCACCGTGGCGCCTTCGGCCACGCTCTGGTCGGGCCCGGCATCGGCCACCGGCGCGGCGTTGATCGTGGAGATGCGCACGCGGGCCGGCTCCGAGCTCAGCTCGCCGTCGCTGACCACCAGCGTGGCGAGGTATTCGCCGGGCCGGTCTGCGGTCAGCTGCGGTCGCAGCGCGGCGGCATCCGACAGCACGGCGGCGCTGCCCTCGGGCCGGGCGCTCAGCGTCCAGGCGTAGTGCAGCGCATCGCCGTCGACGTCGCTGGAGGCCGAAGCGTCGAGCGTCACTACGCTGCCCGTGGCGACCGACTGGTCGGCACCGGCCTGCGCGACCGGCGCCGAATTGGTGGTGGTGATGCGCACGCGATCGGGCTGCGACGGATAACGCCCATCCGAGACCACGAGCTGGATTTCGTACTCGCCGGGCCGGTCGATGCGCAGGCGCGGCCGCACCGCGCTGGCATCCTGCAGCTGCGCGGCGCTGCCCTCGGGCCGCAGGTTCAGCGTCCAGGCGTAGCTCAGCGCGTCGCCATTGGGATCGGTGGAGGCGCTACCGTCCAGCATCACCTCGGCACCCACGCGCGTGGTCTGGTCGGGGCCCGCATCGGCCACGGGCGGACGCGCCAGCCCGGGCGCGTCGGGCAGCACGGCGACGAAGCCCGCCACCGTGCCGGTCGGCAGCGCGCTGATCGTCGCCGCGATGAGGCCGCTGCCGGCGCCGCCGGCGGGCGGCAGCGGCGTCAGCGTGCCGTCGGCATGGATCAGCACCAGCACCAGCTGCGACGGCGCCAGGCCGGCCGGCAGCAGGCCCGCCACGAAGGGCACGATCACCCGCGCCGGCTGCGCGAACGCGGTACCGCCGGGCCCGATCAGGATCACCGGGCCGACCGCGCCGGCAATCTCGACGCCCGAGACCGAAGACGGATCGGAGCCCCCCACCGGCATACCCACGGGCTTGCCACCGCCGACCAGCGCCACGGCCTCGGCGTAGCGGCGGCTGGCGTCGCGGGCACTGAGACGAAACTCCAGGCTGCGTTCGAGCGCCGCAGCCGGAACCCGGATGCCCGCGCCCGCCACCGGACTGCATTCGGGCGCGATCAGCGCGCCGCCCGGAGTCCCGATCCGTTCGGAAAACTGCGACGGACAGCCGAGATCGCGATCACCGCAGGCACTCAGCCCGACCAGCCCCCACAGCGCCACGGCGCACAGCCGCAGCCCAGCCCCTATCTTCGTCACGGTCCGTCCCCGGATTGGCGGGCCTTTGCAGGCCTCTTGTCCTGGGTATGCGCAGAAGCGGGGAAAAACGGCTCACGACCCTGCGCCGGACCTTGCGGCGACGGGCGGCGCGGCTAGCGGCCGCCCGGCCGCCGGATCGGCCGGCGGACGAAAACCCTCAGATCACAACGACAGCAACC
>JALRLM010000593.1 GCA_023254435.1 Hydrocarboniphaga sp. | reverse complement strand
CCTGCGGGTCCTGCCGCGTGGTGCCCGACTGATGCAGCATGGCGCCGGCCATGGAGATGATGTTGAGCGGGTCGCGCAGATCGTGCGAGACCACGGCCAGCACGTCGTCGCGCAGCTGCACGGCACGCGCCAGCTCCTGCTTGCGCCGGTACAGGCTGAAGAAAGTGTCGGCCTTGTGGCGCAGGATGTTCGGGTCGACGGGCTTGAACAGGAAGTCGACGGCGCCGGTCTCGTAGCCGCGGAACAGGCGATGCGCCTCGCGCGGCGCGGCGGTGACGAAGATGATGGGCACGTGGCGCGAGCGCTCGTTTCCGCGCATGAGTTCGGCGAGCTCGAAGCCGTCCATCTCGGGCATGTGCACGTCGAGCAGGGCCAGCGCCACGTCATGCTTGAGCAGCAGCTCCAGCGCCTCCAGGCCCGATTGCGCGCACAGCACTTCGACGTCGTCGGCGCGCAGCAGCGCTTCGAGCGCCACGAGGTTCTCGGCGATGTCGTCGACGATCAGGCACTTGACCGGCGGCATCGGCAGGGTGGCGCTATCGGGCATGGGCGAGGCTGCCGAGCAGATGGCCGATCTGCGAGGGATTGAGCCGGCGTTCGATCTGCGGCAGGCGGCGTAGCGCGGCAGCCGGCATGGTCGGCGCCAGCGCGCTGGCGGGGTCCTGCACCGCCACCGTGCCGCCGGCTTCGGCGATGCGCTGCAGGCCGGCGGCGCCGTCCTCGCTGGCTCCGCTCAGCAGCACGCCGAGCGCGCGCGGGCCATAGGCCCAGGCCACGGATTCGAACAACACGTCGATCGACGGTCGGGAGTAATGCACGGCCTCGTCCACTGAGAGGGCGAGCGTTCTTTGTCGCTCGACCAGCAGATGATAGCCCGGCGGCGCGAAATAGACGGTATTGCGCTCGACAGGCTCCTTGTCGGCCGCCTGCTTCATGCGCAGCTCGGAGCCGGTGCCGAGCAGTTCGTGCAGCAGCGCCGGGCCCTCGGACGGCAAGTGGACGACGATGACGATGGGCGGGCAGCCGCGCTCGCCGATGGTGGCCGGCAGGGCGCCGCGCAGCACCTCGAAGCAGCCGGCCGAGCCGCCGATGGCGACCAGCTCGACGTCGTCGAGGTCGGCCTGGCTCACGCTCAGGCCACCTTGCGGTAGAGACGATGCTCGCGGTCGAGCTCGCCGAAGGCCTCGGCGTGGTCGGAAAAGCGCAGGCTCTCCTGGCTGCCCAGCGCCAGGAATCCGCGCATGCACAACGCCTCGCGGAACAGGCCCAGGGCGCGCGACTGCAGCTCGCGGTCGAAGTAGATCAGCACGTTGCGGCAGGACACGAACTGCATCTCCGAGAACACCTGGTCGGTGGCCAGGCTGTGGTCGGAGAAGGTGATGTGCCGGCGCAGCTGCGGGGCCATCACCGCGCCGTCGCCGCGCGCGTGGTACCAGTCCGACAGCGAGCTGCCGCCGCCGGCGAGCCGGTGGTTCTCGGTGAACTGGCGCATGCGGCCCAGGTCGTAGACGCCGGCTTCGGCCTTGCGCAGGCTGTCGGTGTTGATGTCGGTGGCGTAGAGCAGGCTGCGTTCGAGCAGGCCTTCCTCGGCGAGCATGATGGCCAGCGAATAGGCTTCCTCGCCGGCGCTGCAGCCGGCGATCCAGATCTTCAGCGACGGATAGGTGGCCAGCGTCGGCATGACCTGCGCGCGCAGGGCGCGGTAGTAGCCGGGATCGCGGAACATGTCGCTGACCTGCACGGTCAGCAGCTGCACCAGGCGCGGCACGATCTCGGGCTCGTGCAGGGCGCGGCCCTGCAGCATCGACACGCTGCTGCACTGGAAATGGATCAGCGCCTGTTCGATGCGCCGCGTCAGCGAGGCGCGCGCATAGCGGCGAAAATCGTAGTGGTACTGTCGATACAGCGCCTCGAGCAGCAGTTCGATCTCGAGGTCGCGTATGCCGGCATTCACGGACGGTTTCTCGGCATCCAGATGCGGATCAGCGACAGCAGCTTCTCGACGTCGATGGGCTTGGTCACGTAGTCGTTGGCGCCGGCTTCCAGGCAACGCCTGCGATCGTCGGGCATGGCCTTGGCCGTCAGCGCGATGACGGGAATGCGCGCGAGCGCGGGCTGGGCGCGAATGCGGCGCGTGGCTTCGAGGCCGTCCATCTCCGGCATCATCATGTCCATGAGCACCAGGTCGATGCCGGCCTCGGGCGTCAGCGCGTCGAGCGCCTCGCGGCCGTTGCGCGCGATGCTCACCCGGGCGCCCGCGGGCTCCAGGATCGAAGTCAGCGCGAACACGTTGCGCACGTCGTCCTCGACCAGCAGCAGATGGCGGCCTTCCAACGCGGCTTCGCGGCTGCGGGCCTCGCGCAGCATGCGCTGGCGATCGGGCGGCAGCGTCGATTCGACCTGATGCAGGAACAGCGTCACTTCGTCGAGCAGGCGCTCGGGCGACTTGGCGCCCTTGATGATGATCGAGGTCGAATACTTGCGTAGTCGCAGCTCTTCTTCCTGCGACAGCGAGCGGCCGGTATAGACGATCACCGGCGGGAAGGAATAGCGCTCGTCCTGCGCCATCATCTCGAGCAGCTCGTAACCGCTGGCGTCGGGCAGGGCCAGGTCCAGCACCATGCAGTCGAACGTCGCCTGGCGCAGGGCTTCGAGCGCTTCGGAGGCATTGGCCACCGGCACTGTGCGCACGCTCTGTGAATCGAGCAGCTGGCAGACGCTTTCGCGCTGCAGCAGGTTGTCTTCCACCACGAGCACCGAGCGCAGGGCTTCGCTGCGGCGGCTTTCGAGCCGGCCGAGCGCGGCCAGCAGCTCGTCGGGCTTGATCGGCTTCATCATCACGCCGGCGGCGCCCATTTCGAGCGCGGGTTGCGTGTAGTCGGCGGCCGACACCACCTGTACCGGGATGTGGCGGGTGGTCGAGTCGTGCTTGAGGCGGTCGAGCACCGACAGACCGCTGTGATCGGGCAGGCGCATGTCGAGCACGATGGCGGTGGGCCGGTATTCGCGCGCCAGCTCGATGCCCTCGTCGGCGGTGCCGGCGACCAGGCAGTGAAAGCCGTTGCTGCGCGCGAGCTTGTAGAGCACTTCGGCGAACGTGGGATCGTCCTCGACCACCAGCAGGCTGCGCTGGCCCTCGGCGATCTGGCCACGATCGTCGGCGACCACGCTGGCCGCGCGCGACGGCGTGTGTGGGGCCGTGTCGGGATGCGCGGCAATCGGCGTCGCGGCCGTCGCCAGTGGCATCGGTGTCGCCGCGAGGCTGGCGCGCTCACCGCGAAAGCTGCGCGGCAGGGTCAGCGTGAACGTGCTGCCGCTGCCGATCTCGCTGTCGAGCTCGATGTTGCCGCCCAGCAGCAGTGCGAGTTCGCGCGAGATCGACAGGCCCAGCCCGGTGCCGCCGTACTTGCGGCTGGTGGTGCCGTCGGCCTGGCGGAACGGCTCCCAGATCAGGCTGCGCTGATGCGCGGCGATGCCGATGCCGGTATCGCGCACGGCGAAGCCGACGCCGTCCATGCCGGCCGCCATGACGCGCAGCGAGACCTCGCCGCGCTCGGTGAACTTGATGGCGTTGGACAGCAGGTTGCGCAGGATCTGGCGCAGGCGCTGCGAATCGGTCTCGATGTTGCGAGGGGCATCGGCGTCGACGCTCAGCGTGAAGCCGATGCCGCGCTGCTCGGCCAGCGGCCGCAGCGACTGCATCAGCGATTCGCAGAGCTTCTGCAGGTCCAGCGACTCGGGCACGAAGTCGACCTTGCCGGTCTCGACCTTGGACAGGTCGAGGATGTCGTTGATGAGTTCCAGCAGGTCGTTGCCGGCCGAATAGATGCTGCGCGCGAACTTGATCTGCTCGCCCGACAGGTTGCCGTCCTTGTTGTCGGACAGCAGCTTGGCCAGGATCAGCGCGCTGTTGAGCGGCGTGCGCAGCTCGTGGCTCATGTTGGCCAGGAACTCGCTCTTGTACTGGTTGGCGCGTTCCAGCGCGCTGGCCTTGTCGTCGAGCTCGCGCTTGGCCAGCGACAGGTCCTCGTTGTGACGTGCGAGCAGGCTGGTGTGCTCTTCGAGCTGGCTGTTGTTCTGCTCGAGCTCGGACTGCTGCAGTTCGAGCCGTGCCTGCGCCTCGCGCAGATGGCTGGCCTGCTGCTCCAGTTCCTCGTTGGCGACGCGCAGTTCTTCCTGCTGCGCCTGTAGTTCTTCGGACTGGCGCTGGGTTTCTTCGAGCAGCTCCTGGCGGATCGCGCGCAGGCGTGCGGTCTTGAGTGCGATGCCCAGCGACTCGTTGAGGCGGTCCAGCAGCGCGAGGTCGGCTTCGTGATGTCCGCCGAAAAAGGCCAGTTCGATGGCGCCGACGGTGTCGGTGTCGGCTAAAAAAGGGCTCAGCACCAGGCTGCCCGGCGCATTGGCACCCAGGCCCGAGCGCAAGCTGAAATAGGCCTGCGGCACCTGCTCGACGGCGTAGGCGCTGCGGCGCCGGAATACCTGGCCGACCAGGCCTTCGTCCATGCCGAAGCTCGGCAGCTGGCCGGTATCGACATCGGTGGACAGCGCGGCGATCGGGGCCAGGCGTCCACGCTCGAGTGCATAGACGATGCCTGCCTGCGCCTGCAGTTTCTGCATCAGCAGGTCGAGCAGCTTGCTGCCGAGCTGCGCCGGCGTGAGGTCGCCGCGGATGCGTTCCACCATCTCGACCTGCGCCTGATCGAGCCAGTTCTCGCGCCGGCGGCTGGCTTCGGCGGTGATGACGATGCGCGCGAGTATCGCGATGCCCCAGATCACCACGAGGCCGAAGCCGCGGTTGAGCTGCGAAACCCAGGCCGCGGTCGCCGGCGTAGCGAGAAAATAGCCGATCAGCAGCAGGATGCTGCAGATGATGCCGGTGTAGATCGGCAGCATCGGCCGCCGCGTCAGCAGGCACAGCATCAGCGGCACGATGTAGAAGATCCACACCGAAATGCCACGCGGCGTCAGCACGTCGATGGCGAACAGGGCGGCGATGCTGGCGATGATGGCGGCATAGACCGCAGGATGGGTGGCGGTCTCGTAGCGGGAAGGTGTGCTCATCAGCTCAAAAGCGAAACCGCCCCCGGAACCGGAGGCGGTCGCGTGTTCTTATTCGGTTGTGGAATGCCGACGGGCAGCGTCGGTGCGGCTTTGCAGAATATCGGAAGCCGTTCAGGGACAGTAGAAGACGAAACGTCCGCGCCGATAGCCCACCGTCACGCGAACCCGGCCCGCGGCATGACGCTGCTCGAACTGCTCGTCGCGTCGATGGAAGCCGGGGCGGGACGGAGGCCCCGGGCGCTCGGCCCGTGGCGTGGCGTCGTCGCGCTTGTGGTCGGCGACGAGCCGCAGGCCGCGGCGCAAGGATTCATCGCCGCAGACCGGCACCGGACCCTGAGAGTCGGCTTCTATGATCATGATGTCCCCGAGTGGATGGCTGACGACAGTCAACTTCCATGCCGCAGGGGAATCTCAAAAAAACATTTCAGAATCATGTAACTGCTGTTGTTCTTCGACTTCGCCTTCCGGCGCTTTGCAGGCACCCCGGGGCCGGCCGTGCAAAATGCATCAGCGCCTCGCCGTGAGCGCCTCGCTGTGCTGGCGGCCTCGTCCGCAAGTGTCCGCCAAGGTGTCCGCGGACACTTCGGCGGACACCTTGGCGGAGCGTGGGCGTTCAGTGGCGGTGATGACGATTCCAGCCATCGTCGCGCCAGTCGTGGCGATGCTGGCCATGCTTGTCGTGATGCTTGTACGAATGCCTGTCGTCACGGCGATGATCGTAGCGGCGGTCGTAGCGGCGATAGTCGGTGTGGTAGTACGAGCGATGGCGTGAGTCGTAGTGGCGGCGATCGTCGTGGCGGTAGTCACGGCCGCGATGCTTGTGGTCGTGGCGATCGGCCACCGCGATCAGTGCACCTTGATTGCGGCCGTGGTTGGCGCTGACCGTGGTGCCCGCCGTGGCGCGGATCAGGTTGCCGCTGCTGTTGTCGCCGGCGAATGAGGGCGATGCGATGCCCGCGATCAGCGCGCCGGTGACGATGAGAATCTTCCTGTTCATTCGATTGCTCCTTCATCCGCCTCGATTCGAGGACGACTCCAAGCTAGGAGCCGACTGTGCAAGCACTGTGGAGCGAACATGGAGTTTCACTCTTGCCGAAATGCCTCAAACGTGCATGCTGATTCGTGGCTGAATTCAGGCGCGTTTCGTGCCTGCCACTACGCCTGTCGAGCTTTATGGGTGGGTTCTCGAGGGACTCAAACCCTTCTTTCCTTTCGTGCATCGAACCTTGTTCGTATGTGACGGATCACCAGGAGCAAGCATGCAGAGACGTGATTTTCTCAGGATGGGCGGCGCTGGAATGGGCGCGCTCATGCTGCCGAGCTACGGTCGCGCGGTCGCGGCCGATGTGTTGTCGACCAAGATCGACGTCGCGCTCAAGAAGAAGTACGCCGATGTCGCGCTCAACACGGCCCGAAAGAACGGCGCCAGCTATTGCGACGTGCGCATCGGCCGCTACCTGCGCCAGTTCGTGATCACGCGCGAAGACCGCGTCGAAAACGTGGTCAACACCGAGTCGATGGGCACGGGCATTCGCGTGATCGCCAACGGCACCTGGGGTTTCGCGGCCACTTCCGATTTCTCCGAAGACGGCATCGCCAAGGCCGCCGCGCAGGCCGTGGCCATCGCCAAGGCCAACTCCAAGTTCCAGGGCGAGCCGGTCAAGCTCGCGCCGGTCAAGGGCGTGGGAGAAGTGTCGTGGGCCACGCCCATCGTGAAGAACTCGATGGAAGTGCCGCTCAAGGAAAAGGTCGACCTGCTCATGGAAGTCAACGGCCAGGCCATGAAGGCCGGCGCCGACTACATCCGCTCGATCCTGTTCCTGGTCAACGAGCAGAAGTATTTCGCCAGCACCGATGGCTCCTACATCGATCAGGACGTGCATCGCATCTGGGCGCCGGTGGAAGTCACCGCCATCGACAAGGCCAGCGGCAAGTTCCGCACGCGCGACGGCCTGTCGGCGCCGATGGGCATGGGCTACGAGTATCTCGACGCCAAGCCTGCCGGCAAGATCAAGCTGCCGGGTGGCGCGATCACCTATTCGACCTCGTACGACATGGTCGAGGATGCGGTGGAGGCGGCCAAGCAGGCGCGCGCCAAGCTCAAGGCGCGCAGCGTCAAGCCGGGTCGCTACGATCTCGTGCTCGATCCCTCGCACCTGTGGCTGACGATCCACGAATCGGTTGGCCATCCGACCGAACTCGATCGCGTGCTCGGCTACGAAGCCAACTACGCGGGCACCAGCTTCGCCACGCTCGACAAGTGGCAGAGCAAGAGCTTCAAGTGGGGTAGCGACAAGGTCAACATCGTCGCCGACAAGGTGCAGCCGTACTCGCTCGGCGCGGTCGGTTTCGACGACGAAGGCGTCAAGACCAAGAGCTGGGATCTGATCAAGAACGGCGTGCTGGTGAACTACCAGGCGATCCGCGATCAGGTGCACATCATCGGCGAGAAGGAAAGCCAGGGCTGCTGTTATGCGGACAGCTGGTCCAGCGTGCAGTTCCAGCGCATGGCCAACGTCTCGCTGCAGCCCGGCAAGGACAAGCTCTCGGTCGACGAGATGATCTCCAAGGTCGAGAACGGCATCTACATCGTCGGCGACGGCAGCTTCTCGATCGACCAGCAGCGCTACAACGCGCAGTTCGGCGGCCAGCTGTTCTACGAAATCAAGAACGGCAAGATCACCGAGCAGATCGAAGACGTGGCCTACCAGATCCGCACGCCGGAATTCTGGAACGCCTGCTCGGCCGTCTGCGACCAGAGCGACTATCGCCTGAGCGGTTCGTTCTTCGACGGCAAGGGTCAGCCGGGGCAGGTATCGGCGGTGTCGCACGGGTCGTCCACGGCCCGCTTCGACGGCATCAACGTGATCAACACGGCTCGCAGCCTCGGCTGATCGCACTGCTCGACTACACAGGAAAACCGATATGACGATTTTCACCGAGCAGGAATCCAAGACCCTGCTGGACAAGGTCATCAAGCTGTCCAAGGCCGATGAGTGCACGGCCACGCTCGAAGGCTCCATCGACGGCAACGTGCGCTTCGCGCGCAACAGCGTGTCCACGAGCGGCATCATCAGCGATTGCGAACTGGCGGTGCAGGTGGCCTTCGGCAAGCGCGTGGGTACGGCGACGATCAACAAGTTCGACGATGCCTCGCTCGAGCGCGTCGTGCGGCGCGCCGAGGAACTGGCCAAGCTCGCGCCCGAGAACCCCGAGTTCATGCCGGCCATCGCCAAGCAGACCTACAAGCCCACCAGCACCTTCGTGCAGTCCACGGCCGACATCACGCCCGAGTATCGCGCGCAGGTGTCCGCCGACTGCATCGCGCCGTGCAAGAACGACAAGCTCACCGCGGCGGGCTTCTTCTCCGACGGCCAGCGCTTTTCGGCCATCGCCAACAGCAAGGGCAACTTCGGCTACCAGAAGTACACGGTGGCCGACTTCACCTGCACCGTGCGCACCGACGACGGCAAGGGTTCGGGCTGGGTTGCGCGCAACGTCGCCGACGTCAAGCAGTTCGACGCCAAGAGCGAAATCCAGATCGCCATCGAAAAGGCCAAGCGCTCTTCCGAAGCCAAGGCGCTGGAACCCGGCAAGTACACCGTGGTGCTCGAGCCTGCCGCCAGCGCGGGCCTGATCTCGTTCATGATGTTCGGCTTCGATGCGCGTCGCGCCGACGAAGGCCGCAGCTTCCTGACCAAGAAGGGCGGCGGCAACAAGGTGGGCGAGAAGGTGTTCGACGACAAGGTCACGCTCTACGCCGACCCGGCCGACGCCAACGCCGCCGTGCTGCCCTGGGATGAGGACGGCCTGCCGCGCGAGCGCACCGCCATCGTTACCAAGGGCACGGTCGACTACCTGCAGTATTCGCGCTTCTGGGCCAAGAAACAGGGCAAGAAGGCCATCGGCCAGCCCGGCAACCTGATCATGCTGGGCGGCGACAAGTCGACCATGGATCTGGTCAAGAGCACCAAGAAGGGCGTGCTGGTGACGCGCACCTGGTACATCCGCATGGTCGATCCGCAGACCGTGCTGCTCACGGGCCTGACCCGTGACGGCACCTTCTACATCGAGAACGGCGAGATCAAGTATCCGATCAAGAACTTCCGCTTCAACGAATCGCCCGTGATCATGCTCAACAACGTCGACGAACTCGGCAAGCCGGTCCGCGTGGCCGACGACGAGTCGCCGTTCGTGATGATGATTCCGCCGATGAAGCTGCGCGAGTTCACCTTCACCTCGCTGTCCGACGCGGTCTGATCCGATCGCGCTTCGATGCATCCCTGGCGTTTCGTCGCCCGTCGACGCAGCGCCAGGGCAGAAGTCGTTGTCCTGTCCATTGTCGATGACCCGAGCTGAATTCATTCGCTGTCTGTTGGGCGCCGCCGCGGCGTCGATGATTCCGGCCGCGCGTGCGCAGGCGGAATCCTCCGGCGGTCCCTACGACTTCTGGTTCACGCGCCTGATGTACGAGTCCGGCGACTGGGACGTGGACCAGCGCATGCCGTCCAACATCATCGATGCGCTGCTGCAATACACCACGCTGCGCGTCGATCCCGTGGAGCACGTGATTCCGCTGGGCGACACGCGCATGCTGGCGGCGCCGTTCTGCTATCTGTCGGGGCACAAGCTGGTGGAGTTCAGCCCCGAGGAGCGCGCCAACTTCGAGCGCTACGTGCGCAACGGCGGCTTCGTCTTCGTCGACGACTGCAATCACGATATCGACGGTCTGTTCGCCAAGTCCTTCGAGACCGAGATGGCGTCGATCTTCGGCGCGCAGGCGCTGATCAAGCTGCCCAAGACGCATGCGCTGTACAGCAGCTTCTTCCGTTTCGACGGTCCGCCCAACACGGCCTTCGAGCTCAATGGCTGGGGCGACGACCTGGTGCACGAGTATCTGCGCGGCATCGAGATCGACGGCCGCCTCGGCGTGCTCTACAGCAACAAGGACTTCGGCTGCGAGTGGGACTTCGACTGGCGCAACAAGCGCTTCCAGGCCGAAGACCTGTCCAAGTTCGCGGTCAACATCGTGACCTACGCCATGACCGCCTGAGCGGTCGCCAACCTGTTCTGCTCATGACTTCGATTCCCGATACCGCCGCCCCCGTTCTCGACGAGGCCGCCATCCGCAGCAAGCTGGATCGGCTGGCGCAGGTCCGCACCGCCATCGGCCAGGTCATCGTCGGCCAGCAGGAGACCGTCGAGCAATTGCTGATCGGCCTGCTGGCGGGCGGACACTGCCTGCTGGAGGGTGTGCCGGGCCTGGGCAAGACGCTGCTCGTGCGCTCGCTGGGGCAGGCGCTCAAGCTCGACTTTCACCGCGTGCAGTTCACGCCCGACCTGATGCCCAGCGACATCCTGGGCACCGAGATCCTCGAAGAGGATCACGGCACCGGCAAGCGCCATTTCAAGTTCCAGAAAGGCCCGGTGTTCACCAACCTGCTGCTGGCCGACGAGCTCAACCGCACGCCGCCGAAGACGCAGGCCGCGCTGCTCCAGGCGATGCAGGAGTACCAGGTCAGCGCCGGCGGGCAGACCTACCCGCTCGAGCGCCCGTTCTTCGTGCTCGCGACGCAGAACCCGATCGAGCAGGAGGGGACCTACCCGCTGCCCGAGGCGCAACTCGACCGCTTCATGCTGAGCATCACCCTCGACTACCCGGCGTT
>JALRLM010000537.1 GCA_023254435.1 Hydrocarboniphaga sp. | reverse complement strand
CGCCTCGCAGCGATAGCGCTTGCGCTGCGGTACCACCAGGTTGTTGAGTGCGGCCCGATCGATATTGGGTGCGCCGCTCTTGCGTGGATTGATGCCGAAGCCGCAGCCCCAGACGCGGAAGTTGCCGAAGTCGCCGTAGTTGGTCAGCTCCGATGCTTCGCCGTAGCACGCGGGTGCCATGTCGCCGGCCTTGTCGATGTTGCCGAACACCGAGGTGACCGGCCCCTGGCAACTGGTTTCGCCAAACAGGCGCGCGCCGTCGAGCGCGCAGACGATGATGCCTTCGTGCATCTCGATGACGTCGCCGCCCGAGGCGGCTGCCGGACTCGCCTGCACGCCCGCACCGCCGGGCTGGCCGGTCCGCAGCCAGTGCTGGCTGTTGGCTTCCGCGAGTCTTTGCTCATTGGCGATGACGCGATCGCCGGCCTGCTGCAGGCGCTGGCGTTCGGCCGGTGCATTGGCCTGCGCCGCCTGCAGGCGCAGACGGGCTTCGGCCTCGGCCTTGTTCTGCGTCTGCATCGCTTCGCGCTCGCGCGCCTGCGCAGTGGCGAGCGCCTGCGCGCGGGCATCGAGCTCGCGTTGTTGCGCCGCCAGTTGCTCGTTGCGTTGCTGCTGGGCCTGCCGCTCGCGTTCGCGCGAGGCGTTGTAGTCGTCGATCAGGGCATTGGTCTGGCGCCGGCTTTCGGCCATCTCGCCCGCGGCCTGCTGAAAGCCCTGACCGACGCCCATGATGGCCTCGGCGATGGCGCGATGTCCGGCTTCCTCATCGGCTTCGGCCTCGGCGCGCAGGCGACGCTGCTCCATCGCGTATTCGCGATCCTGGCGCTCCTGCTCGGCGACGATGCGTGCGTTCTCCAGGCGCTGGCGCTCGGCGGCGAGTTGCGCGGTCTGCGCGTCCTGCTGCTGCTTCAGGGCCAGTCGCTGCTTGCGCAGGTGGAACAGCTCGTCGACGCGCTTGTTCTCGGCGTATTCGCAGGGCTCGGTTCCACCCCCTTCGTCGGCTGGCGTGCCGCACTTGCCGATGCCGTGGCGACGCCCCTTGTCGTCCATCGGCCCGCGATAGATCAGCTCGCCGGCGTAGTCGCCGCCAAAACGCTTGATCTCGGCGACCTCCAATGGCCTCGGCCTGGTCGTCATGGTGAACCGTGCGGCCTTGGCATCGACACCTTCGTCGCCTTGAATCAGGCGCATGTAGTCCAGCGCGCCATCGCGGTAAACCCACAGCAGCTGTGCATTGTTGTTGAGCGGCTCGGTCGAGTACGCCGAGAAGCCGGCGGTCTTGCCTTTGATCCTGCAACTCGGCCACCAGATCACCCAGCTCGGCGGCACTTCTGCCGGCTCCGGGCATTGGGAGATATTCGGCGGTGCATGGGCCAGCGCGCTGGCCATGGGAACGACGTGGGCAAAGTCGCGCTCGGTGATGAGCCCGTCCATCGTCCGGGTTCTGCCGTCGCCGAAGTTCAGCTGGTACTCGCCGGCCGGCAGCCCGAAACGAGGCTCCGGCAGTCGGGCCGTGACCCTGCTCAGGTCGGACCAGATCAGTGCTCCCGCAAGCTTGCCGCCGTTCTTGCCCGATACGACGATGCCGTCGGTCTGCGTGATCTGCGCTGCCAACAGCAGGTTGTATTGGTAAGAGCCCTTGAGCACACGGCCATCGGGCCAGTGTTCCAGCCCACTGATGTCGATTGCGCGGCCGTCGGGTTCGATCACCGCCACCACTTCGCCGGCCTTGAAGCGCGGCTGATCGCCGCTGGCCAGGTTGAGGCCGGTGAATGGCATGGCGAAGGCCGTGGTGGCCAGCGTCGCGCCGACGACGTTGACGGTGCCGTGTGAAAACTCGGCGTTGTGAAAGATGATGCGCCGGCCGTTGCGCAGCCCCAGTTCGCCGGTGCCCGACATCGCCGGGTCGTGGCGGCCATCGATGCCGCTGATCTGGCCCAGCCAGTAGTCGCCGCCGCTGTAGCGGATCAGGCCGTACAAGCCCATGCCCTCGATCTCGCAGCCGCGCGCCAGCCCGTCGTAACGCGCGATGACCGACGGCTTCTGCGGGTCCTTGGGCTCCATGCTGATGGGCTGCAGCGTGTCCTTGTCGCCGTCGCAGACACCCTTGTTGCCGAAGAACGAGCGCTTGCCGTCCTCGGCCAATTTGATGACCCGGCTCGGCGTGAACTGCTCCGGCGCCAGCAGCGCGCGCCAGGCATCGATCTGCGCCAGCTCCGGCGGCGCGCCGCTATAGGCCATGGGCTTGAAGGGATCGGGACTGCCGCCTTTCTGGGCTTCTTCGGCCCAGGCCGAGGGCATCAACAGCAGGGACATCGCGCCGACCCTGCGCAGGTACGCTCGGGTCAGCTGCAGCAAGGGCATGTCGTGGCGGGTGCTCATGGCCTGCGGGTCGGGCTGGGTGGACGTGCGTTGTTGTACACGCGGCGGACATGCGT